>CAZVYM010000043.1:0-29540 GCA_964630935.1 uncultured Gemmatimonadaceae bacterium
GTGGTCCCCCGGGGGGTACTCCCCTTGTTGAGCGAACTGTTAGATTTCGGTTTCACGCGGGCGTAGCTCAGTTGGTAGAGCATCAGCTTCCCAAGCTGAGGGTCGCCGGTTCGAACCCGGTCGCCCGCTCTGAGTCGCAAGAGAAGGCCCTGCAAGGACTTAGTGCCCTGCAGGGCCTCTCTCTTTTCCGTGGTGAACCGGTCCGCCGCATCATGTGGGGAAGGGCCTCCCCCCGGGGCGCGCCCGGGATCTCGGTGCCCTCAGAGCACGGTGGTCCGAGCGCCCTGGCTATTCGGCGCGTAGCGCCACGTCCGGATGCACCCGCGTGGCTTCGCGCCCCAAGCGGAGGGTCGCCGCTTCGAACCCGGTCGCCGGCCATTAGCCAAGGCACAGCACCACAATGACTTGCTTGTCTATACTTGATGTGTCTTCTGAAGCGCCGGCTACGGCCGTCCCTTGGGTCGGGAATCGGCCCGGTGGCGCTCCTCCACAATCGAGGATTGGACGAGTCGGGCCGCGACATACCCCACCGATCCGTCTCCCGCGCGGACGCGGTACCACCCCCCGGAGCCGGCCAACAGCTTCAGCGGATCGTCTGCGGTGAGCTCTCGGATGACCTCGGCCCGCCGGTCGGGGGCGGACCGGAGTCGGGTGCCCGAGTCCTGCACGTGTGCCCACTCGCCCAACGTGCGGAGGTCCGCGGTGAGCGCGGGCTCGGCCTGGGACGGTGGGTCCAGGAACGGGTACGGGTCCACCGGCCCCTCGCCCCGCCGGTAGAGCCCGAAGTGGAGATGGGTGGCGGTCGTGCGTGCATTGCCGGTGTTGCCCACGAATCCGAGCGTGTCACCCACCCGAACCCTCTGGCCCGAACGGACGGCCTGGCTGTCGAGGTGCGCGTAGTACTCACTCGCGCTCCGCTCCGCGTCGCGGACCCAGACCACCTTGCCCCCCAGCCTGGTGGTCCTGACGCGGCTCACCACGCCGCTGGAGGCCGCCAGCACGGGGGTTCCCCGCGGCGCGAAGATGTCGACCCCCTCATGGCGTCGCCGTCCACCCTCACGCGGCGCCCCGAACCCGCTCCGCACGGCTCTGATCGTCCGACCCTCCACGGGAAACGCCAGTTGGGCCTCCAGACGCATGGAGACTCGGTAGCGGCCCCCACGGAGCAGCTCGGGCTGCAGGCGCAGCACGAAATCGCCTTCGCGCCACGGTTCGTAGCTCAGGGAGCCGGGGGTCGAGTCCGACCACACGACGGGGCGGAACGGATCCGCCGAATCGGCTGGGATCCGGAAGAGCTCGAGGAACACACGCGTCCGCGCTTCCGACACGGCCGTCACCTCCACCCGAAGCCTCCGGCCGCGCCCGACATGGACCCGGTACGCCATCGCGGAGGGACGCTCCGGGGTAATGACCCCCTCCTCGTCGAAGGGAGGCGTCACCGGCGTAGGCCGCTCGATGGCCTCCGAGCCCGCCCGCACCCAGTCGCGGCTCAGAGCCGTTCCCCACAGCCCGGCGTCTCGAAGGGACGCCTCGTACGCCTCGCGCGGAGTGAGATCGCGATAGCGGTCCCGAACCTTGTCGACCTGCTCACAGGCTTGCAGGGCGGCCACTCCGGCCAGGAGCGCCAACGCGCCCGTCGTCCTCATCCCGGAACGTCTCTTCGTGCCCACAGAAGCTCCCTCCGCAGGTCCCATCGCGTCTTCTCGAAGCTGGAGCGTGGCCCGCGCCACGGTCAAGCGCGGAACGCCGCGATCCATCGGAGCCGACGATGGTCGTCCCGGCGCGGCGGCGGCCGGGCCTACCAGACGGGAGCGCCGATCCCTTAACTTCCGGCACTTTGCACCGTCCCTCCGTCAATCCTGGAATCCGTGGGTCCCATCGTCCTCAGAGCACCCGTCCACCCCGGGAGCGGGGTGTGAGCCGCCTTCCCGTCGTAGCCGTCGTCGGCCGTCCCAACGTCGGCAAGTCGACCTTCTTCAACCGGGTGATCGGCCGCCGCCAGGCCATCGTGCACGATCAGCCCGGCGCGACCCGGGACCGCAACTTCGCCCAGGCGGACTGGGCGGGCCGGTCGTTTCTCATCGTGGATACGGGAGGCATGATCGAGGGGAGCCACGAGCCGCTGGATCGAGCCGTCCGGGACCAGGCGATGGCGGCGGTGGAGGAGGCGGACGTCATTCTCTTCCTGGTGGACGGCAAGGACGGGTCGCATCCCCTCGACGAGAAGCTCGCGGCCGTTCTCCGCAAGACGGACAAGCCGGTCCTCGTGGTCGTCAACAAAATCGACAACCTCCCCAACGACCTCGCTTATCACGACTTCTGGGGACTCGGCATGGGGGAGCCGTTCCCGGTGAGCGCCATCTCGGGCAAGGGATCCGGAGACCTTCTCGACCGGGTGATCGCGGCGCTTCCGCCCGCCGCGACGGAGACCGTCGCGGAGGACGAGATCCGGGTCGCGGTGGTCGGCAAGCCCAACGTGGGGAAGTCCAGCTTCGTGAATCGCCTCTTCGGCGAGGATCGAGTCGTCGTGAGCGAGGAGGCGGGAACCACGCGGGACCCGGTCGACACCCCGTTGCGCTACCACGGGCGCACGTTGGTGTTCGTCGACACGGCCGGCCTCCGGCGCCAATCCAGGGTGAAGGAATCGCTCGAGTACTACAGCGCCCTGAGGACCGAGCGGGTCGTGCAGGAAGCCGACGTGTGTGTGGTTCTGGTCGACGGCGCCGAAGAGGAGCTTCACGCCCAGGACATCCGTATCGTGGAGGACGCGTGGACGTCGGGCTCCGGCGTCGTGCTCCTGGTCAACAAGTGGGACCTCGTGGAGAAGGACACCCACACGGCTCCGCAGTTCGAGAAGAAGATCCGCGAGCGCATCCCGTTCCTCCGCTGGGTTCCGATCCTCTTCGTCTCGGCGTTGACGGGGCAGCGCATCCGGGCCTGCCTGGATGTGATCCTCGAGGTCCAGGAAGAGCGGGGCCGGCGGGTGGAGACCCGAGAAGTGAACGACGCGCTGGCCGCGATCCTCGCGCATCAGCCGCCACCGCACCATCGAGGCCGCCCCGTCAAGATCAAGTACGGCACGCAGGTCTCCACGCATCCGCCGACGTTCACCCTCTTCGCCAACTTCCCGAAGGCCGTGCCGGCACACTACATTCGCTATCTGCACAACGGATTTCGTGAGCGCTGGTCGTTCCTCGGAACGGATATCCGCATCCGCATCCGGAGTAGTCGAAACACGTGAGCTACCTTCTTCTCGCCCTGTCGTACGTCCTGGGGGCCACACCCACGAGCTACTGGGTGGGGAAGGGGGTCTACGGGGTCGATCTGCGGGAGAGGGGCTCCGGCAACCTCGGCGCGACGAACACGTTCAGAGTCCTGGGCTGGAAGGCCGCCGTGCCGGTCATCCTGGTCGACGTGACCAAAGGCTTCCTCCCCGTATGGTGGTTTCCCCGCATCGGCGGTGCCTCCATTGCGTGGACGCTCGCCTTCGGGGGAGCCGCCGTCTTGGGCCACATGTTCTCCTTCTGGGTGGGAATGCGGGGAGGGAAGGGCGTCGCCACCTCGGCCGGTGTCTTCCTGGGCCTCGCCCCGTGGGCGGTCCTCGGCGGCTTCGTGGTCTGGCTGCTGATCGTGCTCTCGACCCGCTACGTCGCGGCGGGCTCTCTCGCGGCGGCCGCCTTCCTTCCGGTCCTCGTCTGGCTCACGCCGCATCGCGGCGGACGGGGTCTCGTCACCTTCACCGTGGCGCTGGCGGTCTTCATCATCTTCGCGCACCGGTCCAACATCCGGCGCCTCCTCGGGGGAACCGAAAACCGCTTCGGGCACGAGTCCGGACACGCGCACTCGGACGGGACCGGACCTCGGCCCGCTCCGGAGGGGGACGGGTGAGAGCACCGGTGCGGGTCGGTGTGATCGGGGCGGGGAGCTGGGGCACGGCCCTGGCCATGCTGCTGAGCCGCCGCGGCCACGACGTGACGCTCTGGTCGTACGAGCAGGATGTCGCGACGGCCATGAACACGCGTCACGCGAACCCGTACCTGCCCGGCTTCACCCTACCGACGGAGATCCGCGCGACCCACGATCTGGCCGACGCGGTGGCGGAGACGGACATGGTGGTCTCGGTCAGCCCGTCGCAGTTCGTGGAACGCGTGCTCTCGGAGGCCGCGCCCCACATGCCCCCCGAGGCACTGGTGGTGAGCGCCTCCAAGGGGATCGAGATCGCCACGCTGCGGCGCATGGACGAAGTGGTGCGCGACGTGCTCGGGCCCGAGCGTGCGAGCCGGATCTGTGTCCTTTCGGGACCGAGCTTTTCGGTGGAGGTGGCTCGGGAAGCGCCCACGGCCGTGGTGGTCGCGAGCCAGGCCCCGGAAGCCGCACGACGGGTGCAATCGCTCTTCCAGACGGGCTCGTTTCGCGTCTACACGAACCCGGACGTCGTGGGGGTCGCGCTGGGTGGCGCGGTCAAGAACGTCATCGCCCTGGCGGCAGGCGCCACGGCGGGTCTCGGGTTCGGCCACAACACGCTCGCGGCCCTCATCACTCGGGGACTCGCCGAGATGACCCGCTTCGGCGTCGCGGTCGGCGCCGAGCGCGCCACCTTCTCGGGGCTGGCGGGGATGGGCGACCTCGTGCTTACGTGTACGGGGGAGCTCAGCAGAAACCGGACGGTGGGCTATCGCCTCGGCAAGGGAGAGACGCTGCCGGACATCCTGGCAGACATGAAGGCCGTGGCGGAAGGGGTGAAGACGGCGGAAGCGGTGTACGAGCTGGCCTCTCGCCATCACGTGGAGATGCCCATCGCCGAACAGGTCTACGAGATCCTCTACGAAGGGAAGGCACCGTCGGAAGCACTGCGTACCTTGATGCTGCGCGATCCGAAACCGGAAGAGTGGTCATGAACCTGAACGAGTCCATCGCGAAGAAGGCCTACTTTTCGATCGGGGAGGCGTGCGACCTCACGGGCCTCAAACCCCATGTCCTTCGCTACTGGGAGACGCAGTTCGACGTCTTGAGCCCGACGAAGAACCGTGCCGGGAATCGGGTGTTCCGCCCCAAGGAGATCGAGCTCATCCTCCTGGTCAAGCACCTTCTGTACGAGGAGAAGTACACGATCGAAGGCGCACGCCGCCGACTCCAGGAGATGCGTCAGGCGGGTGAGTTGGAGGAAGAGAGGCAGGAGGTGCTCGAGCCCGAGTTCCTGTCGGGCATGAAATCCGAGCTCCAGGAGCTGCTCCGTGTCCTCACGCCGGAGGAGAGGCGGACGCCGGAGTGAAGATCCTCTGCACCAACGACGACGGGTATCTGGCCACGGGCATTCGAGTGCTCGCCGCCGCCGCCCGAACCCTCGGCACCGTGGTCACGGTGGCGCCCGATCGCGAACAGAGCGCCACGAGCCACTCCCTCACGATCCATCGGCCCCTGAGGGCCCGGCGGGGCGGCGAGGACATCTGGGTCGTGGACGGCACCCCGACGGACTGCGTCCTGATGGCGGTCAACGAGCTCCTCTCCGACCCTCCGGACGTATGCGTCTCGGGGGTGAACCACGGCTCGAACATGGGCGAAGACGTGCTCTATTCGGGCACGGTGGCCGCGGCCATGGAAGCCACCGTCATCGGCATCCCGGCGATCGCGGTGTCCCACATCGGAGACGACCACGACGATCTCGAGGCGTGGGAGCCCGTGGTCCGCGCGATCCTGGAGAGGCTCGTGGGGGAACGGACCGTTCCCCGACACACGCTCTTCAACGTCAACCTCCCGTCGTGCCGGCCCGAGGAGACGCGGGGCATCCGGGTCACGTCGCTCGGACGCAGGCGCTACGCGGATTCGATCACGCGAGCGAACGACCCCTCGGGTCGGGAGTACTTCTGGATCGGAGGAGGCGTGGCAGCCTGGAGCGGAACGTCGGAATCGGACTTCCAGGCCGTCTCGGAGGGGTATGTGAGCGTGACCCCCCTCCACCTGGACCTCACGGATTACTCTCTTCTGGAGGAGATGCGCGGGTGGGACCTGGACCTCTAGAGGACACCCGCTTCGTCGGCTACCGACGCAAGCTCATCGAGGCCATCCGCGAGCGTGGTATCGAGGATCTCGAGCTCCTGCAGCTGTTCGACCAGGTCCCGCGGCACATCTTCCTTCCCGAAGGCGTGTGGCCGAGAGCCTACGAGGACGCGCCGATCCCGATCGGATTCGGCCAGACGGCGTCCCAACCCTCGCTCCAGGCGTACTACCTCGATCTGCTGCAGCCGGGCTCCGAGGACACGGTGCTCGAGATCGGGACGGGAAGCGGATACCTGACCGCCCTCCTGGCGCTGACGGCGAATCGGGTCTACTCGGTGGAGCGGGTCCGGGAGCTCTCACGGCGGGCACGAAAGGCTCTGGACCTCATGGAGCTCCGCAACGTGGCGCTGATGGTGGGGGACGGGACCATCGGCTGGCGCAAGTACGCCCCGTTCGACGTGATCGTCGTCTCGGCCTCGTCGCCGTCGATTCCGTCGACGCTCGTGGACCAGCTCGGGGAAGGGGGGCGCATGCTCATCCCCGTGGGCTCGCGTGAGGCCCAGGACCTCGTGCTCGTGCGAAGAGAGGACGACGAGGTGAGCGAAGAGACCGTGAAGGGCGAGTGCACGTTCGTGCCGCTCCTGGGACGTTTTGCCTGGAAGGGAGAGAGCGGAGGGTGAGATGGATTCGTCGGCTGTACGACTGGGTGCTCCACTGGGCGGAGACCCCCTACGGCCTCCCGGCACTCTTCCTTCTGGCGCTGGCGGAGGCATCGTTCTTCCCCGTGCCGCCCGATCCCCTGCTGATCGCGCTCTGCCTCGGCGCACCGCGCAGGTCATACAAGTTCGCCGCGGCGGCGACGCTGGCGTCGGTCCTGGGCGGGGCCATCGGCTACGCGATCGGCGCCGGGGCGTGGACGGTGGCTCAGGGGTGGTTCTATGCGTACGTACCGGGCGTGACGCCGGAGGCGTTCGCGCGCGTCCAGGCGCTCTACGCCCGCTACGACTTCTGGGCCGTCTTCCTGGCCGGGCTCACGCCGATCCCCTACAAGGTGTTCACGATCTCCGCGGGCGTCTTCTCGATCAATTTCGGCGTGCTCGTGGTGGCTTCCATCCTCAGTCGCGGCCTGCGGTTCTTCGCTCTGGCCGCGCTCATCCATCGGTTCGGACCCCCCATCGAACGATTCATCGAGCGTTACTTCAACGTCCTCGCGTGGACGTTCGGGGTCCTTCTGGTCGGCGGGTTCCTCCTGATCCGATACGCCTTCTGAGGGCCCTCCTCCTCCGCCTTCATTTGTTTCCCCACGGTGGCCGCCCCCCGTATATTGCGAAACGCGAGCGAACGGACGCGATCCCGTCGCACTTCGACGACTCGAAGCGGCGTTGCGTGCCCGGAACGGGAGTCGATGCATGAGCCAGGACGAGGAATACGACGGCTCGGCCGGCCAGGGAGGAAGTCGGCCCGGCGCCGGTGAGACCCGGGCCCCGGGTGTCGGTCGCCTGCCACCCCCGGCCTTCCCTCCGGGAGCCAGGCGCCGCCAGACGCGACCCAACCCGGCCCCGACGGGTCAGGAGCTGGGCGAGGCGTTCATCTCGCCCGACGAGCCGATCCCGCCCCGACCGTCATTCCCGGACGAGGCGTTCATCTCTCCGGACGGGTCGATCGGCGGTGGCAGCACGGACACGCCCGTCGCGGGGAGCGATGGAGGCGAGCGCGAGCCCCGCGTGCAGGTGACCGGCATCGGATCCGACACCCACCTCGACCCCTTCGAGCTCACGGTGAGCCGCGATCCGTACGTGCGGGAGCTGGTGCAGCACGTGAGCAAGCTCGCCGAGGCGCTCAAGAGCCTCGGGGAAGCCGGCCTTCGCGCCACCCCGGGCATGTCCCGGTTCGAGGCCACGCTGCGGGCCTACTGTGTGGGGTACCTGGCAGGGCGGCGGGCCGAGGACGGCGGGAAGTAGCGCCGCTTCACAACGTGAGAGCCTGGCGAACCCTCCTCGAGGTCTGGCTGGTCCTGGGTGGCACCCTCGCGACCTCTGCCTGTGCCTCCCACCCCTCCGGCGCCTCCCGGGCCTCCGCCGAACCGTCGCCGCCCGACTGCAGGTCCGACCTTCGCCGCGACGCACGGTCCCTGGAAGAGGTCGCGGATTCGGCCGGCCTGAGCGCCCAGATCGCCGCAAACTGGATGCCCGGGACGGGCCGTACCGTCGCCAGCCTGCATTACGACTCCCTCGGAGGCCTGGACACGGCCCACATATGGTCCGCCTTCTTGCCCGACAGCGCGGGAATGCACCTCACGAGGGCATTGGTGGCCCACTTCCACCTCGACGGAATACCCGATCAGCGCGTGGACCTCTTCCTCGGAGACGAGGCGGGCCCGCGCGTCCGACGCGTCGCCAGGCTGCAGATGTGTGGACCGAAATGGGTCGACCGCGGTCGTGTGCTGGAGCGACTGAGCCGGGAGAGTCGAGCACTCGGCATCCGCGCGATCACGAGGGTGACGGTCTACGCCTTCGTTCACCATGACGGCACGGTGGAGGAGACGAGGATCAAACGGACGTCGGGCGATCCGGCTGTCGATCAGGCCGCGCTGCGGATCGTCCAGGAGGCTGCGGAATTCACACCGGGCAGAATCGAGGGTTTTCCGGTGAGCATGTGGGTGAGCTTCCCCCTCACGTTCGTTCCCAGGAAGTAGGGCTCGCGCCCACGCCTTCCACCGCCGTTACCGGTGGGATACCTTAACCACGTTTCGCCCTCGTAGCTCAGGTGGATAGAGCGACTGCCTCCTAAGCAGTAGGTCCCGCGTTCGAGTCGCGGCGAGGGCATTTACCGAGCCACCATCACTCCATGCTCTATCCCTACCGGATCCTGTCCGTTGGCCGCCCGGCGGTGCTGGTCCGGCTGAGCGGTCCGTTCGAGCTCGATCGGGCCGTCGACATGCTCGCCGCCCTTGACTTCGTCGTCCAGGACCACCCCTGGAAGGCGCTCGTATGGGACGCCCGCCATCGTGAGGGCTATCCGGACGCCTCCGAGGTGCGAGAGATGGTGACGCACTTCAAGCGCTGGGATCGCGTAGCCATCGTGGTGACGCGTGAGGTACAATACGGGATGGGCCGCATGGCCAGCCTCCTGTCCGACCGTGTCATGGCCTTCCGTTCGGTGCGGGAGGCTCTTAATTGGGCAGCGGACGAGACGCCGGGGAAAGCGGACGAGACATCGCGGTGAGAAGGTGTCCGAGCGGGCCCCCCAACCGGAACGAGGGAGAATCGTGGAGTATCGGCCGCTGGGAAGGACGGGATGGAGGATCTCGGAGATCGGGTTCGGCGCTTGGGCCATCGGCGGAGACGCGTGGGGTCCGACCGACGACGAAGACTCTCTCCGGTCGCTGCATCGGGCGATCGACCTCGGCGTCAACTTCATCGACACGGCCGACGTCTACGGTGACGGGCACTCCGAGCGGCTGATCGCACGCCTGCTGAAGGAGCGCAGCGAGGAGATCGTGGTCGCGACCAAGGCGGGCAGGCGCCTCGACCCGCACGTGGCCCGGGGATACGACCGGAAGAACCTGACCGCGTTCGTGGAGCGAAGCCTCACGAACCTGGATATGGACGCGCTCGATCTCCTGCAGCTCCACTGTCCGCCCTCGGAGGTCTACGACATGCCGGAGGTGTTCGGCATCCTCGACGACCTCACGGCCGCCGGGAAGATCCGCTTCTACGGGGTCAGCGTCGAACGGGTGGACGAAGCCGTGCGCGCGCTCCGGTATCCGAACGTGCAGAGCATCCAGATCATCGTGAACATGTTCCGGTTCAAGCCGACGGAGGAGCTCTTCCCACTCCTCCGGGACGGATCGGTCGGTATCCTCGCCCGCGTCCCGCTCGCGAGCGGGCTTCTGACCGGCAAGCTGAGCAAGGAGACCCGGTTCGCGGCGAGCGACCATCGCGCGTTCAACCGCCACGGCGAGTCTTTCGACGTGGGAGAGACGTTCAGCGGGGTCGATTACGAGAAGGGACTCGAGGCGGTGGAGGAGCTGAGGGAGGTCGTGCCGCCCGGGGCGAGCATGGCCCAGGTGGCTCTGAGGTGGATCCTCGACTTCCCGGAGGTCACCGCCGCCATCCCGGGGGCCCGCGACGTGGCGCAGGTGGAAGCCAACGTGCGCGCCGCGGACCTGCCCGCGCTCGCCGAAGCCGGCAAGGCACGCGTGAGCGACGTGTACGACCGCTACTTCAGGGCCCGCATCCACGATCGCTGGTAGCGGTCGAAGCACCCCACGACATGCGCCACCCTTCGGAGCTCCTGGACTTCGAGCGCGCCCGTCGCGCCGTGGCGGACGTAGCGCTCGTCACCCCGCTTCTCGAGGTGCCCGAGCTGTCGGAGCGACTGGGCCGGCCCGTGCTGCTCAAGCTCGAAAACCTCCAGGTCACGGGCTCGTTCAAAGTACGGGGCGCCGCATCCCGTCTGGCAGCGCTCACGCCCGACGAGCGGCGCCGCGGCGTGGTGGCTTGCTCGAGCGGCAATCACGGACGGGCCGTGGCCTATGTGGCCGAGCGCCTGGGCATTCCGGCGATCGTGTGCGTTCCCGAGTGGGTGGATCCCGTGAAGCTCGCCGGTATTCGCCGGCACGGCGCGGAAACCGTGTTGGCAGGACCCACGTTCGACGAGGCCGAGGCGCACGCGCTCGAGCTGGCCCGGACCGGGGACCGGGTGTACGTGTCGGCCTACGACGATCCTCGCGTGATCGCGGGGCAGGGCACGCTCGCCCTCGAGGTCCTGGACGCGCTGGACGTCGTGCCGGCCGCGTTCCTGGTCCCGCTCTCCGGCGGAGGGCTCGCGGGCGGCATCGCGGCGGGCCTCCAGCGCCGTCTCGGGGCGGACGCTCCGTCGACCGTGGCGGTGACGGCGGAGCGCGCGTCCGTGATGTTGCGGAGCGTGGAGATCGGCCACCCCGTGGAGCTCCCCGAGGAAGAGACGCTGGCGAACGCGCTCTCGGGCGGTATCGGCCTCGACAACCGCAACTCGTTCCCACTCGTGCGGGACCTGGTGGGGCGACACGTAGTTGTCACGGAAGATGATATCGCGACGGCTATGGCATTCGCGTTCAGTGAGTTACACGTGATCGTCGAGGGAGGCGGGGCGGTGGGTCTGGCCGCCCTGCTCACGGGTCGATGGCACGACGGGGCGCTCCCGGAGGAGCGCCCCGTCGTCGTCGTCGTCAGCGGCGGGAACGTGGACCTCGCGACCCTGTCCGCTGTCCTGCGTCGCAGCCCTCCGGAGCGTTCGTAGCGGGCTCCGCTCCCACCCGACCGGTGCGTGGACGGGGTCCTATTGGATCCGCACCACGATCATCCTGGAAGGCGGTGGGGTCGAGCCCGAGCTGATCCAGAGCTGCAGCAGCGCGCCCGTTCCGGTCCCGTTCGAGACGAAATCGTGCACGCGGATCCCTCCCGCGCCGATCGGGCCCTGGTACGTCCCGCTCTGGAAGCCCGCACCCGACGGCGTCACGGGCCACGGATAGATCCCCGCCGGCTGGTTCTGGATGACGTTGCTGGTGGCCGACACCAGATCGTAGGTCGTGAACGTCTCGGGCGGCTCGGGCGCCCCGGTTCCGGTCAAGCACACGGCGGCCACGTACTCATTGAAGAGCTGGTCGAAGCTCTTGCCCGTGGCGGTCTGGAGCCCCTGCGGCTCGGGCGCGGTGGTGGAGTCGTCGAGCACCCGGAAGAGGGAGGAATCCGCCTGGGCTGTCGACGCGCCGCCGTAGGCGTCGCCGAGCCACCGGTGGAAGTTCCACCCGCTCCCGTACACGTTGCTCGCGCTGTCGGCGCCCATGGGCGTGGACGTGAGGCTGTTCGGCTGGCTCGACAGATAGAAGATCGTTCGCACCATGCGGAGTAGCACCCCGTAGTCCTCGGGGGTCACGTTGATGCCGCCGCCCGCGTTCGCCAGGTCGGCCCGGGTCACCTTGGCGCCAACCGGAGGCCCGCCGTTCGCGGCCCAGGCGATGCGCGACGACATCTCACCGGCGATCTCGGCCGTGCCTTCCTCGACCCAACCCGGCTCGAACTGGGCCGAGCCGGCGACATTGCTGGCCGCGATGCGGTGGTAGAGCGACACGACATGCTTCATCTCGTGCGCCACGGTCGCCAGTGCCTGGTAGCTGGGGTTCGGCGTCCTGCTCATCGACGCGATGATATCGTTGCTGAAGTAGATGATCTCCGCGTCGTTCGACGCGGCGCACTGCGACTGCGGGAAGAAGTCGCCCGCCCACACGAACGCCGCCTCGCCTCCGGACACGATCGGCGAGATGAAGATGATCACCTTGCCGTTTCCGTCGATGTCGGAAGGCCGGCCGAAATAGGACGTGATCATGCCCTTCGCATACGACGAATAGTACTGGGCCATCTGCTGGACGTTGGACAGGCTCACCGGTTTCGAGGCGTTCTGGGTGCTGTCCTGGTAGAAGACGAGATCGTTGTTCTCGTAGATCAGGATGCCCGTCCTCTGATCGGCCGTACCGCTCGTCGAGCAGTCACTCGCCGTCGATATGTTGAACGTCATCTTGGCCGGCGAGGCGGCCGCGGGTCCTTGGACCACGGTGCTGCTCGTCGGCGCGGGAAGGCTCAGCTTCCCCTGGGACGAGAGGTAGTCGTAGAGCTTCCTCTCCTTGGCCCGCATGGCCAGGTGGAACCGCTCGGTGGCCTGGGAGACCTTCACCGCCTGAAGGAACGACGCCTCCTGATCGGGCGTGAGCAGCGGCGCCGTCTGTAGAGATACGCGCGGAGCGGCCTGCGCCGGAGGGGCGCCGGTCACGCCGATGCCGGTCACGCCCAAGGTCACCTGGGCCGTGTCCGAGGTCTCGGACGACGTCGGCTCGACCACGGCCACCCGATACTCGTCGCCGCTGTTGCCGGAGGGGAGCATCACGCAGGTGGACGTGCCCGAGAACGACTGGTATTCCCCGGCGTTCAACGATACCGCCACCGTATCCGTGCACTCTCCGCTGGGCTGCGAGACCGACACCGTGACGGTCGCCGTGCCCGAGACGCCGGCCACCGTCGCCGTGATGGTCGCCGAGCCCAGGCCCACGGCCGCCGCGAGGCCGGTGCCGGACACGGTCGCCACGGTCTGGTCGCTGCTGGACCACGTGACGGTTTCGCCCGTCACCGTATTGCCGCTTCCGTCGGAGGCCGTGGCGGTGAACTGCTGCACCTGTCCGAGGGCCGTCAGCGAGGCCGAGGAAGGAGAGACCGTCACGCTCGCGACGGTGGGCCCGGTGCTGCCCTTGCTGCAGGCCGTGGAGAGCAACAGGACGATTGCCGGAAGGAGGGTCGACTTCTTCATGAACGCTCTCAGGACGGAGGACCTGGGGAACGGGAAACGAGTGACCGGGCACAGAAAAAAGTGGGCCCATCCGGTCCCGACTTCTGCCTCTGCCACCCTGCATCTCGTGCTTTTGCCATCTCGGTTTCGGCCTGCTACCCCCGAACGGGCTGCAAAGATCGCGCCGGTTGGTGCATTGGGATTTGGGCGCCCCTCACGCGGCGGGGCGTGTGATCCCACGAGAGACCCCGGGTGCTTCGCACCCGTCTTCGCCGGTGCGTCTCAGTCCAGGAGGGCCGGAATCACCGCACCCGCACGTCCCCGAACGGAAGCGGTGGCATGGGAGGTGAGCGGAGTCGGCTCGGGATTCACTTCGATGACCGCACCGCCCCCCTCCAGCGTGGCAAGAGGTATCGAGGCCGCGGGGTGCACCACGGCGCTGGTTCCGACCACCAGACACACCTGGGCCTGGCGCGCCTTGCCGAAGGCCGCGCCCAGCACACCGGCATCCAGCGGCTCGCCGTACCAGACCACGTCCGGACGCAGAAGACCTCCACATGTCGGGCAGAGCGGGAGGGCCTCCAGGCTCGACGTATCGATCGGGCCTTCGTGGCGCGATCGGGCCCCGCACGACGTGCATCGGTTCCGCATCAGGGCTCCGTGCAGCTCCAGAGGGAGCGCCCGGGCCGGATCGCCTCGACCCGCTTCCTCGCGTGCCGCGCGCTCGTGCAGTCCGTCCACGTTCTGGGTGATCAGCGTCGTATCCTTCTCGCCGAGCGCGAATCGCGCCATGGCCCGATGAGCGGCGTTGGGCAGGCAGGCCGCGAGCCGCTCCCTGCGCTCCGCGTACCAGCTCCACACGAGGAGCGGGTCGCGCCGGAACGCCTCGGGTGTCGCGAGCTCTTCGGGCCGGCGCGAGCGCCAGAGCCCCGCTTCGCCACGGAAGGTAGGGAGGCCCGATTCCTCCGACACGCCGGCGCCGGTGAGCACCGCGATCCGCTCCGCGGCCTCCAGGATCGCGCGTGCGCGCCCCAGGTGGCCCTCCTCGCTCATCTTCGCAGCGCGCTCCAGGCCAGTAGGACCCACCCCAGCAGGAAGGAGAGCCCACCCAGAGGGGTCACCGCCCCCCACCACCGGTGACCGCTCAGGACCAGCACGTACAGGCTGCCCGAGAAGACGACGATTCCCGCCACGAAGAGCCAGCCGGCCGCGTGGACGAGCGGGCCGGCCCAACGCGTGGACATCCAGGCCACCGCCACGAGCCCGAGAGCGTGGTACATCTGATAGCGAACTCCGGTCTCCCAGATTGCCAGATCCGCCGGATCGACGTGGGCTCGCAGCGCGTGGGCACCGAACGCACCGAACGCCACGGCGAGAAACGCGAACACCGCTCCGAGCCCCGCAAATACCCGCTCCATCGACGACTCCTGGACGCTCCTCGTCAACTGTTCGGCGGACGCTGTCGCCCGGTCCACCGTTCGCGCGCCAACGGAGGCCGGGCCTCCTCGACGAGCGCTCCTTTCGGCCGAAGACTCGCACAATGGCGGCCTCCGGGCCATCCCGGTGCCGGTGGCCCGCGGGCGCCCCAAGAAGCGAGTGGTCCGCTGGTGGCGAGGCCGTTATGCTATGGCGTTCGCCCGAGTACGAGCGCGTCGACGACCTCCGTCCTCGGAGAGAGCCCCGCCGTGCACGCCGTCGCCACCCGGAGCCCAGCCGTTTCCCGTGCTCTCCCGAGCGCGGGACGCGTGGCGCTCGTGGTTTCCCTGGCCCACGCCCTCAACGACGCCTACGCCGCGTTCATCCCACCGCTCCTCCCACGGATCATGGATCGGCTGGGGCTCTCCATCGCGCTGGCCGCCGCGCTGGCGATGACGTTCTCCATCTCGTCCTCGATCCTGCAGCCGCTTGCCGGCTATCTGGCCGACCGTCACGGTCGCCGGCTCTTCGTCGTGGCCGGCCCCCTCCTGTCCGGCGTGTTCGTGTCGCTCATCGGGCTCGCTCCGCACTTCTGGATCCTCGTGGGGATTCTCGCCCTGGGGGGGCTCGGCAGCGCCGTCTTCCATCCGCCGGGCGCCTCCTACGCCGCCCGCGTGTCGGAGGGAAGGGGAAGCGGGCTGCGCCTCTCCGTCTTCTCCTTCGGCGGCTCGGCCGGCTACGCCCTCGGCCCCCTGATCGCCGTCGGGCTCGTTCATTGGCGCGGCCTTGGAGGGATGTGGATCGCCATGCTGCCCGCCATCGTGCTCGCACCGATCTTCTTCCTCGGCCTGCCCCGCGCCCGCGCCCGGGAGCCCTCGGCCGCGCAGCGCCCGCCGGCCC
This sequence comes from uncultured Gemmatimonadaceae bacterium, assembly GCA_964630935.1. GTDB lineage: Bacteria > Gemmatimonadota > Gemmatimonadetes > Longimicrobiales > Gaopeijiaceae > SZUA-318. The sequence continues at coordinate 15,634 of CAZVYM010000043.1, forward strand.
CCGGCGAGCTCCTGAGGGCGCTCAGGGGCCCGCTGGGCCTCGTCTTCGGGATCAGCGCGATCCTCGCGTTCGGACAGCGCCTCTTTCTCACGATGGAGCCGATCGCCGTCGCTCAGGTGGGCGGATCCGAAGCACTCGGTGCGCTGGCGCTCTCGACGTTCCTCGCGGCCCAGACGGCGGGAAGCCTCGTCGGAGGGTTCCTGACCGACCGTATGGACCGGCAACGCCTGCTGCTCATCCTGTGCATCCTCGAGGTTCCCGCGCTCGCCGCGGCTCTCGGTCTGGCGCCAGGCAGTGCGGGTGCGCTGGTCGCCGCCGCCGCCGCCGGGTTCGTGGGCATGGCGTGCCTTCCTCCGATCGTGGTCACGGCGCAGGAGATCCTGCCGCGTGGAGCGGCGGTGGGGTCGGGCATCGTGATGGGCCTGGCGTGGGCGACCGGGTCCGTCGGCGTTTTGGGAACCGGTGCGCTCGCCGACATCCTGGGACCGCAGCCCGCCGCGCTCGCGTCGGTTCCTGCGCTCCTCGTCGCCGTCTTTCTCGCCACCCGGCCGGGGCTCGCCCGGGCCGAGGCCGCACGTTCCTGAACCCAGCCGGAGGCGCGCGTGCCGTTTCGTCTCGAGCCCCCGAGGGATCGCAAGCTCTTCCGTCTGGTCAAACAGGCCGAGCAGATCGGACTGAGGAAGGGGGGGCGCCTCTACGTTGCCGGCGACGTCGCGCACGAGGTGTACCTCGTGCGCGAGGGGTACGTGCGCCTCGTGCTTCCGGCCATGGAGAAGGGAAGGGGCGAGCGCACGGTGGCGGTGGCGCTGCCCTGGGAGGTCTTCGGAGACGAGGCGCTCAGTGGCGGCAGGCGGCGCTACGGCGCCATCGCGGGATCCGGTTGTCTGGTGCAGGCTCTGCCGGCTGAGCGGGTCCTGCGGGGCCTGAAAACGGCCCAAAGCAGCCTCGACGCCTACCTGGAGGGCGTGGAGCGGGAGCTCCATCGGCTCAGGCACGCACAGGGAGGGTCTCGCGGGCCGTCGGCGTCGCAGCGGCTGGCCGAGGTTCTGCTCGACCTCGGCGAGCGGTGTGGCGAGCCGACAGGCAGGGCCCTCCAGCTCTCGGAGCGGTTCACGCATCAGGTTCTGGCGGATCTCGCGGGCGCGCACCGGGCGACGGTGACCACGCTCCTCAACGATTGGCTCTACGAGGGCACGCTCCAGGGACAGCCGGGCAAACGACTCCTGGTAGCCAAACCGGCGGAGCTGTGGGCCCTCGCCGGCTACCATCCGCGCGCAACCGGCGCGAACCCATAGCACCAGGCTGTCATCCGTTGACCGAAGTGCCTGTCGCACCTAGCTTTCGGCGCTTTGTACGGTCCCTCTCACGATCCCCGAGAAACGGTTGCGTCGCCCCATGGCGAGACGTTCTTCCAGCGCGCGCAAGCAGGAACACGATGCCGACGATGCGTTCATCGCCAGAATCCTGGAGATCACGCAGTGGGCGGAGGCTCACCGGCAGGCGCTCTTCGTCGTCGGAGTGATCGCGGTCGTCGCCGTCGGGGCGGGGCTCTACTACCGCAGCTACCGCAAGTCGCTCGTCGCCGAAGCCGCGCAGAGCATGGAGCAGGTCCACCAGTCGCTCTCGCTGCAGGACCGCGAAGGTGCCAAGAGCGAGCTCGTGACGTTCCTGCAGCGTTTCGACGGAACTCCATACGCGGGCGAGGCCCGCATGCTCCTGGGTCAGATCTACCTCGAGAGCAACGATCCTCAGCAGGCACAGGCCGTTCTCGAGCCCATCGGCGAGTCGCCCACCGCCAGCAAGCCCATCGAGTTCCAGGCGGCGGCCCTTCTGGGAGTCGCCCTCGAGCAGGAGAAGCGCTGGGACGACGCCGTCCAGGTGTACATGCGCATCGCGGACCGCTCGAAACTGGACTTCGAGGTACGTGAGGCGCTCGCGAACGCCGCCCGCATCAAGGCCCAGCAGGGAGACAAGGCCGGCGCCGCCCAGCTGTACCAGAGGATTCTCGCGAGCCTCGGCCCGAACGATCCCGACCGGGGGCTCTACAAGATGCGGATCCAGGAGATGGATACGCACCCGATCAACGCCAAGGCCAGCAACGGCTGAGCTCCGTCGGGGCGACTTCCCGACTCCCGGGGTGCACGTTCCCGGATCTCTGTAAGAGCCCCCTGGAGCACCTCTCAGGCGTCCCAACCCGCCGCCGAGGCCAGGATCCTCGGACACCCTCCGAGAGCCCTCAACCCCCCTTCGAGCGCGTCAGGGGACGCGTTGGGGGGAGAGGGTGCGGTCCCCGACGTCCTCGCACTCCTCGCACCCAGCCCCCGGCGGGCCCTATCCGTGCGATCCTCGGCGTGATGTCGCCTCCGGGCGGAGCTCATGCGCTCGCCATGGCGGTCTCTTCGGCGACTCGGGCCGCTGCGGCCCCACGAACGCCCGCAACGCCGCCCGTTCTTCGCAATGGGCCCATTCTTCAATGATTCCGCGGTCTTCCAAAGATTCGCGGACTCCCGAAATTACTTCGTATAATATGTATTATGTAAAGTTGTGAGGAACGGGGCCACCGAAATGGAATTCCCTCTCTCTGGCTCGTGCCCACTACGCCGTCCTGCCGAGAGCCGGCCCCCCCCACCGCTCCTCGAGCGCCGTCGTCAGCGCGCGGGAGGCTCCAATGGTCAGCTGCTCAGCGCGCGGGAGGCTCCAGCGCCCGCACACGGACGCGAGCGGTCCCCGAAGCCACGATTCCGAGCTTCAGGGCGGCCACGTAGGAGAGGTCGATGAGGCGATCCTTCTCGAACGGCCCTCGATCATTGACGCGAACCACCACCTTGCGCCCGTTCTCCAGGTTCGTCACCTCGACATACGTGGGAATCGGGAGCGTGCAATGCGCGGCGGTCATCTTGTACATGTCGAACGTCTCGCCGCTCGATGTCCTCTCACCCTGGAATTTCGGTCCGTACCAGGACGCGATGCCCTCCGCCTCGTAGCCCTCCGACGTAGAAAGCACGTGATAGGTCCGCCCCTGAACCTCGTACTCCGGCGGATTCCCGTAGGCACTCAAGGATTCCTGCCTCGGAACGGCATCCGGGATGCTGGACGGATCCGAGAGGTCGGTCGACGCTCCGGGCCGTCCGCCCGACGGAGCCGGCACGCCCGGTCCGCCGCCTCCGGGATAGCCCATGAGCGTGCACCCGGATAATGTCATAATGGCAGAGATCGATGCGGCGAGCCTGCGGACCGCCCACCCCCAGCTCACGCGCCCACGACCTCGCCTCACGCGCCCACGACCTCGTAGGCACGGGTGACGAAGACCTTGCGCTCCGTCTCCGGTAAATGAGCTAAGTTAGCACTTGTGAACATGTTATCCATCGTCACTTCACGTAGCAGAGACACGCCGTCCGGGGGCTCCGGAATGGGTTCGTCGACCCGGTCCAGCTCGATCTCGAGCAACGTGAGCCCCGACAGCGACCCCACGAATCGGTCGAGCTCCCACCGTCCAATCCGGAAGCGGACCTTCTCCAGGACTCGGCGCTCGGAGGCGGTGAACAGGGCTTCCGCGACTTCGGGCGGGACCACGGTCTCCACTTCCCTTCGCTTCAAGCCGCTTCCGCTCTTGACCGTCAGGACGGCCCCGCGAGGCTCCCCGGTACGGATCCTGACCGAAGCGGCGCCCTTGGCGAGCACGTACCCCTGGCGCAGGCGCATTCCGGGCCCCAACCCGGTCCAGAAGCCCTCCCGCACCCGCACCAGGAAGCGGCGCTCGATTTCGAAGCCAGAAGGCATCGTTCGGCTCCTGTCTCAGGTGGAGCGAGGCGCGGACGGTCCCGGCTTTCTGCCCAGGACGGCGATCCGCCTCCTCAACGGGGGCGCGAGGCCCTGGAGCGCCCTTTCCAGCACGCTCAGGCCCGGCAGGTGCGACTCGGCGTAATAGGCCCGCTCGATCTCGAAGCCGGCATCGGCCATCATCGCCTTCATCCGGTCCATGGACTTGTAGTCGACGTGGCTCACGTCACGCTCGATGAGGATGTCGTGGTTCTTGAGGATCTCCAGGATGTGGCCCCGGTGCGGCGTCCAGACGCTGAAATGCCCGCCTGGCGCAAGAAGCCGAAACGCCTCCGCCACGACCCGCCGAGAGTCCTCGGGATACAGATGCTCGAACAAGTCGGCAGCGATGACGACGTCCCACGCGTCGCCGTCGAGGCCCGTGGCGCCCGCATCGGCACAGACGAACCGGAGATTGCCCCGAGGATCCTCCTGCAGCCGGCGGTCGCACAGCTCGATGCTCTTCTCGCTGAAATCGATCCCGACGACCTCTCCTACCCTCCCGGAAAGCACGAACCCGAAGGTGCCCCACCCGCATCCGAGATCGACGACCCGGTCGCCGGGGCGCGGATCGTAGATCTCCAGCACCTTGCGGACGCGATAGCGCTGGAAACGGCTCTGGAGGTCCGTCAGGTGGGCCGTGTGCCCCTCGAAGTAGTCGCTCCGGTCGTAGAACTCCTTGCCGATGCGTTCTTCGCTCATGAGGGCGATTTCCTCGTGCGAGTCGACCAGGTCGCGGCTCCCGACGGCAGCATGGTGAGCTCCGCCACCCGCTACAGACGCCCGAAGAGGTCCTGAAGCCTCAGCCACCACACGCGCCACACGGCCTCCCGGACGATCTTCTTCGACATCTTCGACTCTCCGGTGTCGCGCTCCGTGAAGAGGATCGGAATCTCGACGAGCTTGAACCCCTTCCGCCAGGCTCGGAACTTGAGCTCGATCTGGAAAGCGTAGCCGTTCGACTGCACCCGGTCGAGCCCCACGGCGCTCAACACCTCGCGCCTCCAGCCGTTGAACCCTCCCGTGGCGTCCCGGATCGGCATCCCCGTGACCGTTCTCGCATACCACGAGCCGAAGACCGAGATGAAGAGACGGCTGATGGGCCAGTTCAGAACGTTGACCCTGCCCCCCACATAGCGCGAGCCCACCACGACGTCGTGGTCCCCGATCGCGTCGATGAGCTTCGGGAGCGCATCCGGGGGATGGGAGATGTCCGCATCCATCTCGAAGAGGACCTCGAATCCCTGCTCGAGGCCCCACCGGAAGCCGGCCAGGTACGCCGGTCCCAGGCCTTCCTTGCCCCCCCGATGCAGGACGTGGACCCGGGAGTCGGCGGCGGCCATCTCCTCGGCGAGCGCCCCCGTTCCGTCCGGCGAGGCGTCGTCGACCACGAGGACGTCGATTCGCTCGTCCTGCTGGAGGACCAGGGGGACCTTGCGCGGCAGGTTCTCCAGCTCGTTGTAGGTCGGAATGATGACCAGGAAGCGCCCGTCACTCACCGGTCGGCCCTCCTTCGCGGACCCGTGCTGTGCCCGATGTTACGTGCCGGAGCCAGAAAGCGGCGGCGGGCACGAGCTCCACCAGCGTCGTCCAGACCCGGGCGATCACGGCGAGCGCCCCGGCGGGGGCGGCCCCCATGGAAGGCGTGAGCAACGCCACCAGCGCGCCCTCGCGCACGCCGACGCCGGCGGGCGCGAAGATCGCCACGTAGCCCGCCACGTACGCCGCCGCGAAAGCCGAACCGATGACCCACAGATGTCCTCCGTGCCCGAAGCTGGCGGCCAGGACCCCGAACGCGAGCGCGTAGACCCCCCAGTTCAACACATACAGGGCGAGCCACTGCAGAAAATGAACGCTCCGCAGGCCCGGGGGCGGCTCCTGCCGGGCGAGCCGGAACCAGACGCCCGACACCCACCGAAACACCCTCGGCACCGCCCCCAGCGCCGCGCCGACGACGAGGACGGCGGTGCCGACGAGTCCCCACGTACGCATGGTCGGATCGCCGCCGAGGAGCGCCGCGAGCCCCACGGCCGTCGCGGCGAGGAGCGCGATCCCCTGCCCCAGGACGGCGGCGCCCGTGGCCGTGACGGCCGGAACATCCTTCTGCCGGGCGAGCGCCGCCAGCCCCGCGATCTGCCACACCTTGCCCGGGATGTAGCGCCCGAGGTTGGCGATCATGAACAGGCGGACCGAATCGGCCAGGCCGAGGCGTGGTCCGCCGAGATCCACGACGATCCGGCCCCAGAGCGCGGCCGAGAAGCCGTATCCGGCCGCCAGCAGGAGGCACGAGGCGACGAGAAGCGGCAGATCGGGCACCCAGGCCGATGCGTCCAGCGCGCCCAGCGCCTTCAGGCTCAGTCCGGTTCGCTCGAGGATGAACCACGTCACGAGGACCGTGAGGGCGAGTTGTCCCAGCCTGACGAGCCACGTCTTCAAGCGGCGGGTCTCCCGCGTTCACGTGCCCAGCCCCATCCCACGCCCCCGAACAGGAGCAGGAGCACGATCACGCTCACCCACAGGCTCCTGGCCACGATCGAGGAATGGTAGACCATGGTGACCGTGTGCGTCCCCGCAGACACGGGGATCGCACGCAGCGTGTGGTACGCGCGGAGCACGGGAGCCGACTCGCCGTCCACGGTCGCGTGCCAGGCGGGGTACCAATTGTCCGCCACCACGAGCAGCGCGGCCCGATCCGACGTCACGGACAGTCGGAGCTCGTTGGGGGTGCGCTCCTGCCACGTCACGGAGCCCTGAACGGGCCCACCGTCGAGCGTGATCGGAGGCGCTTGTCCGAGGACGACCTCGGAGTCGGGCTGGAAGGCGTCGGAGAGCATGTACGGGACCTGCTCGTCCTCGGGCTTCACCACGGCCTTCGCGACGAGTCGGGCGCGTGGGAGCCCGGCGTCGCCGTACAGGGTCTCGAACGGCTGCCCCCGGTACTGCGTGCGCGTGATCACGTTGCCGTTGGGTCCCGCGCCCTGTTGGTAGTCCGGCCAGAGGATGTAGTCGACGTTCAGCAGATGCCGGATCTTCGCGCTCGTCAGGAGGTTCTCGGGCATCCCCGAGCCGACCATTCCGATCAGATCCCGATACCGCGCCAGGTCGTTCGGATGATGCCCGGCGGCCAGGTCGATCCCGTAGAGGGTCGGCTTGTCGTCCTGGCCGTTGTCCACGAGGGAGAGGAGGCGGTAGGGCTCCTCGGTGCCCTTCTCCCGGTCCAGGATCGCCTGCATCGTCGGATCCGGCGCGGACCAACGCTGAAAATCGATCGTCTCGATGAACGCGGAGTCGATCCGGATCTCGTCGGCGACCACCAGGACCAGGAGCAGCGCGAGCAGCGCGGTGGGAGCGAGGTAGCGCGCCCTCAGCGCCCAGGTGAGACCGGCCACGAAGAACCCCATGATCGCGGCCAGCCACGCGCCCCTCGTGATGAACGGCTCGAGCGTCTGGAGCCTCTGCAGCCGCGACGCATCGACGTCCTTGTAGACGACGGAGGTCCAGAACGAGGTCAAGGCCCCGGAGGAGGCCAGGAGCGCCAGGAGAAACAGGACGCCCGCCGCGACCCAGAGCACGAGACGCACGCGCCGCCAGGCGGCCTCGTCGTCGCCGCGGGCGGTCTCGAAGATCCGGTCGAGGCCAAGGCCGGCGAGCGTGGCCGCTCCGAAGCCGAAGAGGAAGATGACCGTCGACGGCGCCCGGAAGAGCCGGATGCCGGGCACGAGCGTGTAGAAGACGTGCCAGACCGGTGTCGTGGTCCCGAGCGCGAACAGGAGCGCGACACCGCCCAATCCGGCGAAGAACCACCGCAGGCCCCGCCGCGCCGCCCCGGTGAAGGAGACCGCCGCGAGGATCAGGACCAGGATGCCCCCGTACTCCGCGTTGTCCTTGAAGGCGTTCCGTCCCCAATAGGTGCTCGAGGCCCACGCGGAGCCACCGGCGTCGTTTCCGGCGAACTCAGGGATCACGAGACCCATCGCCTCTTCCGGGTGCAACGCCCAGGAGCTCGACCACTCGACCCCGACCTGCCCCGCCTGCTCCCGGGTCGTCTGGGTGCGCCTGGAATACTCGGTCACGTACCGCGCGGCCGGAACGAACTGCACGGCGGCGCCTCCCAGGCCCACCAACGCGGCAGCCAGGAAGAGGGCGAACCGGACGCCTCCCACCCGGAGACCGTGCCCGCCCTCCTCCCCCACCCCGGGCGAGGGGTCGCGCCAGATCTGAACCGAGCGGAAGAGGGCGTACACCCCGACCGCCCCGAACAGGAAGTAGGCCATCTGGAAGTGTGTCGTGAACAGCACCAGGGCCACCACCAGCGCGACGGCCGAGAACGTTCCGACGCGGGGACGCACGAAGAAGCGCTCCACGACCCAGAACATCAGCGGTGTCAGCGACGTGACGAAGATCTTCCCATCGTGGCCGGGATGAACCAGGCTCACCAGGAACGGCGCCAACATGTACGCGGTGCCGGACAGGATCGCGGCCGCCTTCGAAGCGCCGATCGTGCGGAGCCACCCGTACATGAAGAGGCCCGCGACGAAGATGTGGAGCACAAGCTTCCAGCCGAGCGCCCGGAACGGCTCCATGATCACGAGCAGGATCGAGGTCGGATAGAGCGCGTCGCCGCCCGAGAGCGCCTCCAGGAAAGGCGTGCCCCCGAGGATGCGCGGCGCCCAGCGCGGGAACGTTCCCGCCTTGAGCTGCTCGGCGTAGAAGGCCCGCGCGACGTAGCCCAGGCTGAGCGTGTCGCTTCCGAACAGCATGTCGTGGCTGAACACGAAAGCGCGGAAGAGAAGGAGCGCGAGCACCCCGTAGAGGACCGGAGGGAGCCAGGCCGGCACTCCCGGTGCGACGGTCGAAGGGGTGGAGCCGACCCGGCTCCCCGTTCGCTCTTTCCTCTTTCCGCTCATCGGCTACCTCGTCCTCCGTCCCTCGCGGCCCGGTTCCCTCGAGTCAACGCCTCGTAGATGTCCAGATGCCGCGCCGCGAGGCGATCGTTGCTCCACCGCTCCGTGACCCGTCTCCGGGCGGCGACTCCCAGCGCAGGAAGATCGTCCCTTCCGAGCAGTCCCACCACCACCCGCGCGAGGTCCTCGGGATCCGCGGGACGGAAGAGCGCTCCGACCTCCTCGTCCACGATCTCCGGCAACCCCCCCACCCTCGAGGCCGCCACGGGCAGCTCGCAGGCCATGCATTCCAGCGCGGCCACGGATGTCGCCTCCATGAGCGAGGGAAAGACCGCGAGGTCCGCCGACGCGAGGAGTCCGGGCATCTCGGCGTGGGGTCTGGCGCCCAGGAAGCGGATGCGGCCCGTGACGCCGAGCTCGGCGGCGAGCTGCTCCAGCCTCCCCCGCTCCGGCCCGTCCCCGACCAGCACCGCCTCGACCGGCACCCGCTCGACGATTCGGGGCAGCGCCCGCACGAAGAACTCCACCCCGTTCTTCTGGAACAGTCGGCGTGGGACCAACAGCCGCCGAGCCCCCTCGGGGGGCTCGGGCAGGGTCGGCTCCACGCGGCGAAAGACCGATGTCTCCACCCCGTTGGTCAGCGCCTCCACGTGCACGCCGGGCGCGATGGATTCCCCCACCCGTGCGATCTCCTCGCTCGCCGCGAGGTTGTAGTCGCCGGCCTCCAGGAAGACCCGGAAGATCGGCCGCCAGAAGGCCGAATCCGCCCTCCTCAGGAAGTGGCTGGTGTGGTAGGTCGTCACCAGCGGCGCACCCCGGACCCGGCGTCCCAGGATTCCCGGGATCACGGCGGCGATGTCCTGCGCGTGGATCACGTCCGCTTCCCGGGCCAGCGTACGGAGCTTCGGCACCGATCCGAACGCGTGCGCGGCCCAGCCGGGCGTGTTGCGCGCCGGCATCCATGTGCGCCAGACGTGGATCCCGTCCATGACCTCGTGCGCGGCCAGGCCCGGGCGCGAGCGAGAAGTGACCACGTCCACCCTGTGGCCCTGCCGGGCCAGCGCGCGACACAGATAGAAGACGTGGCTTTCCAGCCCTCCGACCTCGGGCGGAAAATAGACGCAGTGCATCAGGACGTTCAGCGGCTCACTCCTCTCGCTCCGGCCCCGGAAGGTCCTTTGTCACCGCCCCTCCCAGTCCGTCGTGCCGCGCGCGCGCCCGGTGAGGTCGGCGTGCAGGATGTCGGCGATGCGCTCCCCCGCCCTTCCGTCCCCGTAGGGATTGCCGGACCGCGCGCCCCCACGGCCACGCTCGAGGGCCGCCAGGCCCGAGGCGACGATGCGCTCCGCGTCGGTCCCGACCAGCTCGGCGACGCCGGCTTCGACTCCTTCGGGCCGCTCCGTAACCTCGCGCAGGACCAGGACCGGGGTGCCGAAGGTCGGCGCCTCCTCCTGGATGCCGCCCGAATCGGTCAGGACGAGGTCGGCCCGCTCGAGCGCCGTGACCAGATCCAGGTAGCCGAGCGGGGCCGTGAGGTGGATGCGCGGATGGTCGGAAAGGAGCTGGGACGCAGGCTCCCGGACGTTCGGGTTGGGGTGCACCGGATAGAGGACCTCCACGTCCGGGACGGTGTCCACGAGCTCCCGCACCGCGCCGAACGCCTCCCTGAGCGGCCGGCCGAACGACTCCCGTCGGTGCGCCGTGAGAAGCACAAGGCGGCGGCCCGATGCGAGCACGCCGGCCAGAGTCTCGTCCTCGACCTCCCGATCACGCTCCGTCACGGAGAGGAGCGCATCCACCACGGTGTTGCCGGTCACGTGGATACGCTCGTGGGGCACACCCTCTCCCAGGAGCGCGTCCCGAGCCCTCAGGGTCGGCGCGAAGTAGTAGTCCGACAACGTGTCGGACAGGCGTCGGAAGATCTCTTCGGGAAACGGGGCCCACTTGTCGTGGCTGCGAAGCCCGGCCTCGACGTGACCCACCTTCACACGCTCGAAGTAGCCGACGAGCGAGCCCACGAAGACCGTGGCCGTGTCTCCCTGGACCAGGAGCACGTCGGGTCGAAGCTCCGCCACGACCCCGCGCAGCCCGTCCAGGGCACGGTGCACGACGTCGTAGAGGGTCTGTCCCTCGCGCATGATGCCGAGCTCGTAATCGGGGCGCAGGGAGAATGCCTCGAGCACCTGATCGACCATCTCCGTGTGCTGGCCCGTCAGGCACACGTGCGTCTCCAGCTCCGGCGCGCGCGCGCCGAGCGCCGCGACCACGGGGGCCATCTTGATGGCCTCCGGGCGCGTGCCCACGACCACGAGAATACGACGAGGCACGGGTCTCAACGGCCCTTTCTGCGCATGTCCTCCAGCTCGCTGCGGACTTGCGCGACCTGTTCGGAGACGAGCCCGAAGCCCACGAGCAGCACCCCGAGGGTCTCCAGGAGCATGACGAGATACAGCAGCGGCCGATATCCCATGGGAGGGATGTACGGCGCGAAGCCGAGGAGCGGATGCAGGAATCGCAGGTAGACGGCCACCAGTCCCACCAGAACGCCCAGTCCCGAAAGCGCGAATCCGGTGGCACCGAACAGCATGAGCGGCTTGCGCGAGAACCAGAGGAGGAACCAGACGGAGAGCAGGTCGATCACGCCGATCAGGATCCGGAACGGCCCCCGGAACTTGGACTCCCCCGCCCTGCGCGGAAGCAGATCGATGTCGATCTCGGTCACGCGATACCCGCGTGCGTGCGCGAGCACTACGAAGAACCGGTGCCAGTCGTGACGCAGCGCCATCCCGTCGAGGATGTCGCGCCGAAACGCCTTCATGGAGTTCAGGTCGGAGACGGGGACCTTGAAGATCCGTCGCGACAGGCGGTTGTAGACCGAGGAGACGGCCCGTTTGTCGTAGGCGCCGAGCTTGCGGCCGGTGACGATGTCCCAGCCGTCCTGGAGCTTGGCCAAAAAACGCGGAATCTCCTCCGTGCGGTGCTGCAGGTCGGCGTCGAACAGGACCAGATAGGTGCGATCCGTGTGCGCGGCCGCCGTGACCATCGCTTCGGTCTTGCCCAGGTTCCTCCGGTGGCTGACCACGGAGAGCGCGTTCCACCCGGACCCCTCACGCCTGGCGATCGCGGCGGTCTCGTCCGTGGAGCCGTCGTCCACCAGGATCACCTGACCCCGGAGGTCGAACGACTCGAAGCAGGCCTTCAGCTCGCGGATCAGATCGGGTACGACCGGCGCCTCGTTGTAGGCGGGCACCACGACCGCGAAGTCACGGCGCATGGCCTCGGAGAGCCCGGCCGCGGCACGCACGGCTTCCTGCTCGGACGACGGTTTCGGCTCGGTGGGCTTCATACCCGTTTGCGCATTCTGGCCGGGAGAATACCCAACTGGTCACGGTACTTGGCGACCGTGCGACGCGCGATCTTCACGCCGTCGGACTTCAGGAGCTTGACGATCGCCTGGTCCGTCAGGGGCTTCTTGGCATCCTCGCCGGAGACCAGGTTCTGGATCTTGTCCTTGACGCCCCGCGCCGAGATGTCCTCGCCGCTGACGGTGGAAAGACCGCTCGAGAAGAAATACTTGAGCGAGAACACGCCGCGTGGCGTCTGAACGTACTTCTGATTCGTCACGCGCGAGACGGTCGACTCGTGCATCTCGATGTAGTCCGCGACCTCCCTCAGCGTGAGCGGGCGCAGGTACTGGACCCCCCGCTCGAAGAACTCGCGCTGCCGGTCCACGATGAAGTTCATGACCTTGAGCATCGTCTGACGGCGCTGCTCGATGGCCTGGATCATCCAGTTGGCGGAGTTCAGCTTGCTCGAGATGAACTCCTTGTTCTCGCCCTTGAACTTGTTCCTGTCCCTGGCGACCTCGCGGTAGGCGCGCGAGATCCGAAGGCGCGGCAGGCTCGTGTCGTTGACGAACACCATGTACTCGCCGTCGATCTTCTCGACGATGAGGTCAGGGATCACGTACTCCTCGGGCTCGGCGGAGTACTTCAGCCCCGGCTTGGGGTCGAGCTGCGCTATCTCGTCGGCGGCGTCCTGGACCTCCTTCGGCGTGATCCCGAGGTCCCTGGCTATGTCGTTCCAGCGGTGATTGATGAGCGAGTCGAAGAACTCCTCGACGATACGGTAGGCCGAGGTCTCGGTCATCTCCTTCTGGCGAAGCTGGATGAGGATCGACTCACGGACGTCGCGGGCGCCGACGCCCGGAGGATCGAGACTCTGGATGGTCTGCAGCATCGACTCCGCCTCTTCGATGCCGTAGGGCCGGAAGAGGCACTCGATCTCGGCGATCTCCTCGTCACGCCTTTCCTCGTCCTCGATCTCCTCGGCGTTGGCGAGCGCGAGGGGCCTGACTTCCACGATCCACCCGTTCACCCCCCGCAGCACTTCGTCCAGGGCACAGGTGAGCGTTCCCTGGTCGTCGATGTTGCCGACGATCTCCTCGCCCAGCCGCAACTCCCGTTCGGAGAGCTCGAGAAGGCGGAGCTGCTCGGTCAGGTGATCGTGCAGATCGGGCGTCTCCACGGGTGTCGGCTCGAAATACTCCTTCTGCTCCGACTCCTGCCTGCGCCCGCCCACGTCGAATCCGTCCAAGAGGATCTCCTCCCAGTCGACGTCGTCGCCGAGAGGCTCGTCCTGCACGTCCTCCTTGAGCTCCACTTCCTGGGCCGCGTCCGCGTCGGTCATCTCCAGGAAGGGATTCTCCGCCAGCTCCTGCTTCAGATGCTGCTGCAGATCCAGCAGGGGCATATAGAGCAACTCCATCGCCTGGTACAGGCGAGGGTTGATCCGCATCTCCTGCCGGAGCTGCGCGCTCTGGAACAGCTTGGCGTTGAACTGGGTCATGGCTTCGGGTACCGGCTCCTCATCCGCTCGGTGAGTGTCGGTCCCAGGTAGATCTCTGCGACCTCTTCATTCCAGACGAGCTCGGACACGGTGCCGCTCACGCGGATCCGTCCTTCGTACATGATGTAGGCCCGATCGACGATCTCCAGCGTCTGCTCCACGTTGTGATCGGAGATGATGGACCCGATCCCCCGGGCCTTGAGGCCTCGAACGATCTGTTGAATGTCGTTCACGGCGATCGGGTCGATCCCCGCGAACGGCTCGTCCAGAAGCATGAACTTGGGGCGCTGCACCAACGCCCGCGTTATTTCCAGTCTACGACGCTCACCACCCGAG
>CAZVYM010000044.1:0-18907 GCA_964630935.1 uncultured Gemmatimonadaceae bacterium
TGGGGTGGGCCGACGAGTTCCGCACGATGGGCGTGCACGCCAACGCCGACACACCGGAGGATGCGCGCCGCTCGAGGGAGCTGGGCGCGGAGGGGATCGGACTGTGCCGCACCGAGCACATGTTCATGGCTCCCGAGCGGCTCCCCGTGGTGCAGCGGATGATCACCGCGGAGACGGAAGCGGAGCGGGACGCCGCCCTCGAGGAGCTGCAGCCGATGCAGGAGCAGGACTTCGAGGGCATCCTGGAGGCGATGGCCGGATATCCCGTGACCATCCGCCTGCTCGATCCGCCGTTGCACGAGTTCCTGCCGGACATCGAGGAGCTCACGGCATCGATCGCCTCGGCGCGAGCCGAGCCCGATCCCTCCGCGGATCCCGACCGTCTCGAGAGACTGCTGAAGAAGACGCGCGCCCTGCACGAGTCGAACCCGATGCTCGGGCACCGCGGCGTCCGCCTCGGCATCACGATGCCGGAGGTCTACCGCATGCAGGCGCGCGCGGTCTTCCGGGCGGCCGCGAAGCTCCTTCGGCGCGGCGTGGACGTCCACCCGGAGGTGATGATTCCGCTGGTCGGGCACGTGAAGGAGCTCGCGCTCATGCGAAGGCTGGTGGAGGAGGTCGCGAAGGAGATACAGGAAGAGGCGGGCGTGACGATCCCGTACAAGATCGGAACGATGATCGAGCTTCCTCGCGCGGCCCTCACGGCGGGCGCCATCGCCCTCGAGGCGGAGTTCTTCTCGTTCGGCACGAACGATCTCACCCAGACCACGTTCGGATTCTCGCGAGACGACGCCGAGGCCAAGTTCCTCCACTATTACCTTCACGAGAAGATCCTCCCCGACAATCCCTTCGCCGTCCTCGATCGGGAGGGCGTCGGGCAGCTCGTGCGGATGGCGACGGAAGCGGGAAGGGCGGCCAGAGCGGATCTCGTCGTGGGGCTTTGCGGCGAGCACGGAGGCGATCCCGCCTCGATCGACTTCCTGTACGAAGTCGGACTCGACTACGTGAGCTGCTCCCCGTTCCGGGTCCCGATCGCGCGCATCGCCGCGGCTCAGGCCGCCCTTCGGCGTTCCACGGAGCCGGCGGCGAGCTGACGCGGCGTCGGAGCGGCACGATCGTCTCGCTCACGACCGGCGACACCCGACCGTCGTCCGCGCCAGAGACTCTGACGTCCTGACGCACCTCGATGTCCCCGCGCGGGGACACCGAGGTGCTCCCCCGCTCGGCTCGATCCGGCCCGAGGCCTACTGCCACAACGGCTCCGTCGGCCCACGGATCCCGGCACGCTCCGTGCCTCGCTGTCGGGTGACACGATACGACCCTGCCCAAGGGAGACGATGATGGGACACGGTGGCATGCGGGCAGCAGGAGTCCTGGTGGCGTTGGTGGTGCTGGCCGGCGGCGCACGAGCCCAGCAGCTACGGCGTGACTACGCCGGGCGAGGGCCGGCCGGATGGGTGGGCATCGACCTCGTCGGGGCCGATCCGATCAGCCCGCTCGACCTGTATTTCGATCGCGGCTTCGGCGCACAGATCTTCGGAGCCTTGCCGCTCGAGGCGACCTCGTACCTCCGCCTGCGCGCCGACCTCGGGTTCGTCATCTACGGGGACGAGCACCGCAGCGTGTGCTTCGGCGGGAACGTGGGTTGCCGTATCGACCTGGATATGAATACGACCAACAGCATCGTATACGGAGGCCTGGGCCCGGAGGTGGTGCTGGCGAACGGTCCCATCGAGCCGTACCTGTACGCCTCGTTCGGATTCACCTACTTCGTGACGAGCACCTCGCTCAGGGGCACGAACGACCTGGAGAGCTTCGCGTCCTCGACCAACTTCTCGGACGGAATGCTCGCGTGGCGAGGCGGCGGCGGTCTTCGCATGCGCCTCTCGAGCGGGCGCACGCCGGTGTCGCTGGACGTGGGCCTGGAGCGCCATCAGAACGGTGTCGCGGAGTTCCTGACCAAGGGTGACATCATCGACCATCCGGATGGGAGCATCACGGTGCTTCCGAACCGGAGCGAAGCGAACCTGGTGACGTTCCGCATGGGCGTGTCGGTCGGGATTCCGCACAAGCGGCAGCAGCCCCGCTACTACCGCCGGTGAGGTCGGAGCCCGGTCGGCTGTGCCGCTGCATCTTCGTGGCGGTGGCCGTGCCGACAAGAGGTCATCGGTGAGCAGGGCGTTGTTCGACGGCTACGGTGCTCCCGCCTCGCCGGCGTACTCGCGCACCCCCGCCCGCGCCCCGCGGTGCCGGCACGATTCGCTCGCTGCGGCACATGCGCCCATGAGCGCGTCCGCGTGCGTCCGGCCCTGCCCGTACCGGAGCCAGACGTAGGCTCCGTGCAGCACGTCGCCGGCCCCGAGCGTGTCCACCGCCTCGCAGGGAGGCACGGGCGTGCTGCCGGACCGGTCTCCGTCCACCCACGCCACATCCCGAGGCCCCCGCGTCACGGCCACGGACGGCGTCCCCCACCGGCGCTGGACGGCGCGTGCGAGATCGAGGTCTCTTGCGCCATCGCCCGGCAGCCGGAACGCGCTCGACACGATGGCCACCCGTGCCAGGCCGAGCAGCTCCTCGAAGACCGGTCGCCAGCTCCCGCCGTCGAGAACGAGTGGAATGCCGCGCTCGTGGGCGGCGTGGGCCACCGCGGAAGCCAGCTCCGGGTGGTGACCGTCGATGAGAACGGCAGCACACCCCTCGAGCGCCGTCGGGCTCGGGACCGCGACGGACGCCACCCGATTCGTGGACAGGACGGTACGCTCGCCACGCACGCCGTCCACCCAGATCGACGACACGGGAAGAACGCTGTCGCCCGAGGCGCAGTCCTGGACCTCGACCGAATGCCCGTGGAGCCGGTCGAGCGCGACCCGGGCTTCAGCTCCATGTCCGACGGCCGTCACGAGCGTGGCCCGACCGGCGAGCAGGCTCACGGTGACAGCCGCGTTCGCCGCGGGCCCACCCACGTCCACCAGGGTCGCGGTGGCCACACCCTTCCCTCCCCAGGCCGGACGCTCCTCGTAGTACTGGATCACGTCCAGGGTGCAGAGACCGACGCAGACGATCCTCGGGGATGCGGGCATGGGTGGAGGTTGCGTTCGCCCGCGAAGCCCCCTACTTCCCCCCTTCCCTCTTCGTGGCCGCGATGAAGTCCGCGATGTCCTGCTTCAGCTTCTTGGCCGACGCCTGATTGAGGTAGGCCATGTGGCCGCTCTCGTAGTACTTGAACTGCACCCGGTCCTTGTACGTCTGGTCGTAGCCCAGGTGGCGGAAGGTGTACTCGGCGTTCGCGAACGGCGTGGCCATGTCGTAGTAGCCGGCTCCGACCATCACGTGCAGGTAGGGATCCTTCGCCATGGCCAGACGCAGCGACTCCACCTCACTGGGATAGCCGCGCCATCCGGCGCTGCCGTAGTCCCATCCGCCGGTGTGGCCGCCCATGTAGTACTGCAGGTCCGACGAGTAGTCGAGGTCCTTGTGCAGATATTGCATGAACGCGGACATGAACGCGCCCGTCGGCGCTACGTCGGATGGGTCGTAGTCCTCGCGCTGGCTCGATGCGTTGCCGTTGATTCCGATGAGACGGCTGTCGTATCGACCGACCGTCTCTCGCTGGTCACGTAGCAGCTCCGTGCGGTACGTGCCGGGGTCGATCCTCAGGTTGGTGTCGAGGATGAACTTCTGTGAGACCCCGGTGAGGCTGGCCAGCTTCTGCGCGACGGCGCTCCGCTCGGCGGAGGTCAGCTCGCTCCCCTTTGCGAGGGCCGTCAGGTAGTCCCCGAACGCGTAGTCGCGCGACTGCTGCACGACCTGCTCCAGGGTCTCGCCCTGCACGCCGGAGGGGAGCCTCTTGTGGTACCAGGCCGTGGCTGTGTAGGTGGGCAGGAAGGTCGCGAAGGCGATGTCGTTGGTCGGAGACGGAGCGATGTACTGGAAGTCGAGCACCGTGCCGAGCAGCATGATGCCGTTGAGCTGGATGCCCTCGTTGTCCAGAAGCTCGGACGCGAGCCCCGCGGATCGGAACGTGCCGTAGCTCTCTCCGAACAGATACGTGGGCGACGACCAGCGATCGTACTTGTCCAGGTAGTTGCGGATGAACTGCGCGAACATCCGGATGTCGTTGCGCTGACCCGTGAACTCGGAGGCCGACACGCCCTCACCGGGACGGGAATATCCGGTCATCATCGCATCGACCTGTACCAGGTCCGTGACGTCGAGTGGCGAATCGGGGTTGTCGACGAGGGCGTACGGGGGCGCCGGCTGCTTGCCCCCCGGCGCCATCTGGGGATGCTTCGGGCTCATGATGCCCATGTCGAGCCAGATGGACGCCGAGCCCGGACCACCGTTGAAGAAGAAGGTCACGGGCCGCTGGGCGGCGTCTTCCTTGTCCCGCGTGTACGAGATGTAGAACACCGTCGCGTCGGGCTTCCCGTCGGCGTCGCGGAGCACCATGGTGCCGGTGTTCGCCGTGTACGCGATCTCCTTGCCCCCGAGGGTGATCGTGTGGTGCGTGGTCGAAACCTTCTCGACCGCGGGAACGCCCTTCGACGAGCCGCCGCCGTTGCCCCCACCTCCGGGTCGCTGGGCGGACGCCGGGACCACGGTCAGGAAGGAGGCGACGACGACGAGCGCGAGTGAATGCATGCGCATGGCAGGTTCTCCGATCAGAGCATTGTGAAGCCCGGACGATAGGCAGGAACTGCCGGGCGAGGCAACGGCAGGAGGCCGCACCGGCCCGGCCGGCGTCCTCGGCATCAACCGAAGGTCCGGACGGCGGCGGCGTCTCCGATCCACACCGATACGCGCGCGCATCGCGTTCGGGTCATTGACGACAACCGGGCGGCGGAGCATCGTTTTCGCACTCTCGGGGGCTCCGCGCTCCAAGGGCTCCGGAGCGCCCGAGCGGCATCCTCGCCCTGCCCAGGAGGACGCGTGCATCCTCGGCACAGGGAGGTCCGCTTGGGCACTCGGCAGCGACTCGGATCCACGAGGGTCATCGCCATGTTGGCATCGTCGCTCTCTCTCGGAGCATGCTTCTACACCCTCGACTCCGCGCTTCCTCCGGAGCGGATAACCTTCGACTCCACATTGCTGGGAACGTGGGTGTCCTCGGACTCGGAGCGCGCCGTCGTGACGTCGACGGACGACGAGCGATATCTCATCGACTACACGGACAACGACGGTAAGGGGGGCTCGTTTTTCGGGATCCTCGGGACGCTGGGTGAAGCGACCGTGCTCGAGGTCTGGCCCGCGACGGACCCGGAACTCGAGGATTGGCCCGTGGGCCGTATGCAACTGGTGCTCGGAATCGCGCCTGACTCGGTCGTGACCCGTGCCTTCGATTCCGACTCCATCCGCTCAGCTCTGGAGAGCGGCACGCTGGATGTAGCGCATGTCGGAGGGTCGGAGCGCGAAGACCTGATTCTCAGTGCCCCGACGGCCGACCTCGCACGCGCGCTGGAAGCTCAGCTCGGGCGTGCCGGAGCGCTCGGGGAGCCGGGGATCTGGCGCCGCGCGGGCGGGAGGTGACGAGCCCGGAGCAAGTTGCGTCGGCCGCCGTCGGCGGGAAGACTTCGTTCGGCAGACTACAAACACGTCCTCGACCTTCAGACCGGGGCCGAGCGCGACCAACCGAGCTACGCCCAGACGCGAGCGCTGCACGCCCGGATCTTCGAGTTCAAGTACAACGAGGCCGCCAACCAGGTCGTGCAGGAGAACCGGGAGTCGTTCTCGCAAGAACGGATCGACGCGTTCATCCGCACCCACCCTCCCCTCCTGGAACACGACGCGTCGGTCATGAGCGAGTACGCGGAGATGTGTCGCTCACGCTTCTTCGGCAGCAGGTTGCGGTCCCTGCAATCCACGCTCCAGTATGCGGACACCGCCATTTCGAGATTGAAGCGGATCGAGCCCTGAGGCGACCCGCCCGACCCGCCTCTTCACCGGAAGACAGATCATGAACACACGCCGCCAGTTTCTCATCAAGGCTCCCGTCGGCTTCCTCGGAGTGCTCGCCGCCTGCAAGAGTGAGCAATCGGGAGCGGGAGCGGGCGAGCAGGTCCTCAAGCAGCCGACCCCGGGAGCCCCACCCGCGTTCAACACGTCTCCGGCCGTAGGCCCCGAAGTGACGCCCGCGACCTTCGCCGAAGCCGAGAAGCTGGTACAGGTCGAGATGACGCCCGCCCACCGGGAGATGGCCGCCGGAAGTTGGCGCACGTCGATGGCCGGCCTGGTGGAGCGGCGCACGGGCCCCCGGACGATCGAGCTCGAGGAGACGCTGGCGCCGGCCACGGTGTGGGACCCGATCCTGCCGGGCGTGACCGTCGGGCCCGACCGCGACCGGTTCGTGCGCAGCGTGGACGATCCCGGCCCGCTCCCCGCGAGCGAGGAGGAGATCGCCTGGGCACCGGTGACCCACCTCTCCCGGTGGATCCAGAGCCGCCAGATCACGTCCGAGCGGCTGACGGGCATCTACCTGGACCGGCTGAAGCGCTTCGATCCGAAGCTCCACTGCGTCATCACGCTCACCGAAGAGCACGCGATCGAGCAGGCCCGCCGCGCCGACCGGGAGATGGCGGCAGGCAACTACCGGGGGCCGCTGCACGGTATTCCCTGGGGAGGAAAGGACCTGCTCGACACCGCGAACATCCCTACCACGTACGGTGCGGAGCCCTTCCGGAACCGCGTGCCCGAGGACGACTCCGTGGTCGTGAAGCGGCTGAACGAGGCCGGAGCCGTCCTCGTCGCCAAGCTGAGCATGGGCGCACTCGCCCTCAACGACATCTGGTTCGGCGGGCAGACCATGAACCCATGGCTGCTCGAGGAAGGATCCTCCGGCTCGAGCGCCGGGCCGGGCGCCGCCACCGGCGCGGCACTGGTCGGCTTCTCGATCGGGAGCGAGACCGGCGGGAGCATCATCAGCCCCACCATGCGTTGCGGCGTCACCGGGCTCCGGCCGACCTACGGGAGGGTGCCACGGACCGGCGCGATGACGCTCTGCTGGACGCTCGACAAGCTGGGGCCCATGACGCGGAGCGTCGAGGACACGATGCTCGTGCTCCAGGCGATCACCGGGCCGGACGCCGGTGACGTGGCGAGTCTCCCGAGCCGCCTCGACTTCGATGCCACGGCCGGCGTGAAGGGACTCAAGGTCGGGTACTTCCCCGACTGGATGCACGAGGACCCGGCCACCGACGTCGATCGGGCGGCGCTCCAGACGATCCGCGACCTGGGCATGGTACCCACCGAGGTCTCCATCCCCGACTGGCCGTACGACTCGCTCAACCTGATGCTCTTCGCCGAAGCCGCGGCCGCGTTCGAGGAGCTCACGCTCAGCGGCCGGGACGACGAGATGAAGGCGCAGGTTCCGGACGCGTGGCCGAACATGTTCCGTGAGGCGCGCTTCTTGTCGGCGGTGGACTTCGTGCAGGCCGACCGGCTGCGCCGGAAGGTCGCGGCGGAGATGCATCGCCTGATGTCCGAGGTGGACCTGCTCCTGGTGCCGTCGTTGCGCGACGAGATGCTGGTGATCGGCAACAACACGGGCCACCCGTCGCTCACGCTGCGCATGGGGTTCGTGGAGGTCTCGAAGGCCCGGAGCGACTGGGCGCCCGATCCCCGGCACCCGCTGCCCACGTTCGACCCGCCCCGGCGGGTACCCCACGGGGTGACGCTGATCGGCCGGCTCTTCGATGAAGGAACGATGGCCCGGGCTGGACTTGCGATGGAGCGCGCCGCGAACGTGATGGGTGAGCGGCCCGCCGAATTCTAGCGAATGCTCCGCCGACAGCCCCCCTGCCCAAGGACGACATGAGTATCCGACGATGCTCGGTCTTCAGGGGTTCCGGCAGCTACCTCCCGCCGCGGGTGGTGGACAACCGGGAGTTCCTGACGAACGAGTTCTTCCTCGACTACGGACAGCCGATCGACCCCGGCGACAACGTCCGCGTGGTCGAGAAGTTCCAAGAGATTACGGAGATCGCGGCTCGCCGTTACGTGACCGACGATCTGGTGGCCTCCGATATCGGCGCGCTGGCCGCCGAGGCCGCCCTCTCCGACGCCGCCATCGATCCCGAGACGCTCGACTACATCGTGGTGGCCCACAACTTCGGCGACGTGAACCCGGAGAACGTGCGTCTGGACTTCTGTCCAACCCTCGCCGCACGGATCAAGGAGCGGCTCGGTATCGCGAATCCGTGGTGCGTCGCCTTCGATCTCCCGTTCGGCTGTCCTGGGTGGTTGCAGGCCGTGATCCACGCGGACTACTTCCTTCGCTCCGGCGACGCGAAGCGGGCGCTCGTCATCGGCACGGAGACGCTCTCTCGGGTCTGCGACCCCGCGGACCGCGACAGCATGCTGTACGCCGACGGCGCGGGCGCCGTGGTGATGGAAGCGACCGAAGCCGATCAGCCGGTGGGGATCCTGAGCCACGCAACCCGTTCCGATGCCGTGGAGTACACGCAGCTCCTGCGGATGGGGCCCTCGTACCACCCCGGGTGCCAGTCGGACCGACTCTACCTGAAGATGCAGGGGAGGCGGCTCTACCATTACGCGGTGCGGACCGTGCCGGGCGTCGTGAAGAAAAGCCTCGACCGCGCGGGCCTGAAGCTCACCGATGTGGCCAAGGTCCTCATCCACCAGGCGAACGCCAAGATGGACAAGGCCATCCTCGAGCGCCTCTTCGAGCTCTACGACCTGGCCGACATCCCACGGGACGTCATGCCCATGACCGTGGCCTGGCTGGGCAACAGCTCGGTGGCGACCCTTCCCACACTGCTGGACTTGGTGCGGCGTGACCAGATCGATCACCAGCGTCTCGACTCCGGCGACGCCGCGGTGTTCGCGTCGGTAGGGGCTGGGATGAACATCAATTCTCTGGTCTATCGCTTCCCCTGAGGGAGGGGATTCGCTGTTCGTACCTTCCGCCTTGATGAGAGTTCGCACCTTCCGCCTTGATGAGGGGTAGCAACACAATTCCGGCGACCTTCCTGGACGCCGCGCCCCTCGCCCATCCTGCGGATGGCCCTCCCGGAGAACGCATGTCCCAAGCTCCAGGCACGACCCTGGATCCTGCCCTGCTCGCGACCCTCACCCGGCTCGGCACCGAAGGCTGGGATATCTGGACTCGCTTCGACCGCGACGTCCGCAGCCAGCGCTGGCATTCCTTCGTTCCAGCCGAGTACGACCGGGTCCTGGGCGCGCTCGTCGACCTGCGGCGTCCCGGCCTCCGTTTCCTGGAGTGGGGCTCGGCCACGGGAGTGATCACCATCATGGCCGACCTCCTCGGCTACGAAGCCTACGGGATCGAGTTGGACGAAGAGCTCGTGGTGATCGCCTCGGACATGGCTCGACGCTACGGCTCCGGGGCGCGGTTCGCGGCGGGGAGCTTCCTGCCCGAGGGGTACGTCTGGCGGCCTGGGGACGGTGACGGCCGCCTGGGCACGGTGGGCGAGGGCGCGTCCGGATACCTGAAGCTGGGTCGATCGCTGGACGACTTCGATCTGGTGTACGGATACCCTTGGGACGGAGAGGATGCCATCATGCACGACCTCATGCGTGCCTACGGGAGCCCGGACGCCGGGCTCGTTCTGCAGCGCGTGTCGGGGGAGGTACAGCTCCACCGGAGAGGGAAGGTCGAGCGATCGTGGATGGGCGGGAAACGCCCGGTGCCGCGCGCCCACTGACGCAGGTACGCTCTTTGCGCTATCTTAGGCGCTGCGGGAATTCCCACCTCGAGCCCTCGGTTCCGGGGGCCGTCTTCCGCACAAGACTCTGCACCAGCCTACCGAGCCGGACTCACCGGCCGGCCCGCTGAGTGCCTCCCAATCGGATCATCATTGACTTTTTCTGACCTCGAGTTGCACCCGGCCCTCCTCCGAGGCGTCGGGGACCTGGGCTTCGTACGCCCCACTCCCATCCAGTCGCAAGCCATTCCCGAAGCCCTCCGGGGCCGGGATCTTCTGGCCTGCGCGGCCACGGGAAGCGGCAAGACCGCCGCGTTCCTCCTCCCGATTCTGCACCGTCTGATGGACCGCCCCCGCGGCGTGACACGGGCGCTCGTTCTGGCCCCCACTCGCGAGCTGGCTCTCCAGATCCTCGACGACCTCCAGAGTCTGGCCCGCCACACGGGACTCCAGGCCGCCGCCGTCTACGGCGGGGTCGGCATGGGTCCCCAGGAAAAGGCCTTCCGTAGAGGTGTCGACATCATCGTCGCCACCCCCGGGCGGCTGCTGGATCACTTCCAGTACGGTTACGCCGTCCTGGCCGGCCTCGAGTACCTGGTTCTGGACGAGGCGGACCGGATGCTGGACATGGGCTTCCTTCCGGATATCCGGCGGGTGCTCCGCCATGTCCCGAAGCCGCGCCAGATCTTCTTCTTCAGCGCGACCATGCCGCCTCCCATCGAGGCACTGACCCGGGAGATCCTCACCGCTCCCGCCAAAATCGCTCTGCAGCGCAAGGCCGCTCCCGCCGAAGGCATCACCCAGGCCGTATTCCCCGTGACTTCCGCCCTCAAGGGGAAGTTGCTGGTCGAGCTTCTGACCGGTGACCGCATGAATGACGCCCTGGTGTTCACCCGGACCAAGCACCGCGCCAACAGGCTGGCGCAGCTGCTCAACCACCATGGCATATCCACCGAACGTATCCATGGCAACCGATCCCAGACCCAGCGCGCCAAAGCCCTGCAGGGCTTCAAGGACGGCGCATTCCGGGTCCTGGTGGCTACGGACATCGCCGCCCGAGGCATCGACGTCGAGGCGCTCGGACACGTCGTGAACTTCGATGTGCCGGCGGTGCCCGAGGACTACATCCACCGTGTGGGCCGCACCGCCCGGGCGGAAGCCACCGGCGAGGCCTTCACGCTGGTCGCACCCGAAGACGAGGCAGATCTCGCCCGTATCGAGCGGATGGTCGGATCCAAGCTCCCCCGGATGCGCGTGGAGGGCTTCGCCTATCACGCCACCGCCGACACGCCCCTGGAGGTTCCACGCCGCGAGCGCATCGCAGCTATCCGCGCCAAGAAGGCCGAGGATCGAGCTCGCGCGTCCGCGAAGGCTTCCGGCAAGGCCGGAAGCGCCGGTCCCACGTCCGGCTCGCCTCCACGGTGGAGACGGTCCGGAAGAAGGGGACGCTAGAATCCGACTGTTCCGCGAACCGCTTGCACTCATTCGCATCCAGATATATGCTATCTGCCTATAGTCATCTGGCAGAGAGGCGCCGCATGCCCAGTACGGATCCCAGCCGACATCTCCCTTTGAACCCGAGGGTGTTCGCCATCCTCACGGTTCTTCTGGAGGCGCCGGCGCACGGCTACCGGATCAAGCAGGAGGTCGAGGAGCGCTCGGACGGTGCCGTCACGCTCGATCCCGGGTCGCTCTATCGAACCGTCGCCAGGCTCCTGGAGGACGGTGTGGTCGCGGAGGTTCCCGCGCCCCGGGACGAGGCGGACGTCGACGCGCGACGCCGGTACTACGGACTCACGCCGTTCGGGCGTGAGCTGGTCTCGGCCGAGGCATCGAGGCTACGTCACCTGCTCGACAGAGCCGAGCTGCAGCCGGGATACGCCGGGAGCCGGAGCGGGGAGTGAGCCCGTTCGAGCCGGCTTCGGTTCGACTCTACCGAAGCGCCCTCCGGGTGTTTCCGCGGGCCTTCCGTCGCGCCCACGCGGATGAGATGACGGCGATGTTCCACGCCATGTGGAAAGACGCCCGGCGGGACGGCGCGGGCGCCGCCACCCGCCTCGTTCTGCGCACGGTGCGGGACCTCATGGTGAACGGCGTCGCCGCGCATGTCGAGCTGGCGGGCCGACCCGTACCGAACGATCGGAATCTGCGTACCACGCGAAGAGACGAGGGAGGAGGCGGAATGGAGCGGACGTGGAGGGATCTGAAGTACGCGGCGAGAGGCTTCGCGCACAGGCCTGGATTCACCGCCGTCGCCGTGCTCACGCTGGGCATCGGCATCGGGGGCAACACGGCCATCTTCAGCGTGGTGAGCGGCCTCCTTCTCCGACCGCTCCCCTATGCCGACCCGGGCTCCCTGGTCACGGTCAATCACTACTACCCGTCGCTCAACGGACTCGAAGCGTCCGTATCGGCCGTCGGCTTCCGGGACTACAGCACCCGCACGCGGAGCTTCACGGGCCTGGCCGCTGAAACCGGACAGTCGGTGAACCTCACGGGCCTGGGCGAGCCGGAGCGCATCAGCGCCGCGGCGGTCACGCCCGCCTACTTCAGCACGCTCGGCATTCCGGCGGCGCTCGGGCGGACGTTCGGGACCGAGCTCTCGGGAGGCGAGGACCATGTCGTTGTCCTCGGACACGGATGGTGGGCGCGCCGCTTCGGATCCGACCCCGGCGTCCTGGGCAAGACCCTCGAGCTGGACGGCGAGCCCTACACGGTCATCGGGGTCATGCCCCAGGGCTTCCGCGACGTCTTCAGCCGAAGCGTCCAGCTCTGGGTTCCCCTGGTGCTCACCGAGGAGCAGTACGGCCGCGGTTACACGAACGAGTGGCTCTCCGTGGTGGGACGCCTGGCACCGGGCGTCCGACTCGAGGACGCGCAGTCGGAGATGGCGGCGTTCGCCGAGCAGCTCAAGAAAGACCGGCCCAGGCAATTCGCCCCGGACTGGTCGATCCACGTGACCGGCTTGGAGGAGCGTGCGCACGCGTCGGTGCGCCCCGCCCTTCTCGTCCTCTTCGGCGCCGTGCTCGTGGTCCTGCTGATCGCGTGCGCCAATGTCGCCAACCTGCTGCTCACGCGCGCCTCCGGCCGGAGACGGCAGACGGCGGTGCGCCTGGCGATGGGAGCGCGGCGCGGAGACATCCTCCGGCACCTTCTCGCCCAGGGCGTGGTCCTCGGCCTGGCCGGGGCCGTGGTGGGCCTCGGGCTGGGCAGGTGGGGGCTCGGAGCGCTCAAGTCGCTCACCGCCAGCAGCGTCCCGGCCATCGCGGACGTCTCGCTCGACCACCGCGTGCTGCTGTTCACCCTGCTCGTGAGCGTCGGTACCGGCGTTTTCGTGGGGCTGGTGCCGGTCGCGAGCGTCTGGCGGACCGACGTCCTGCGGGCGCTACGCCAGGGCGTACGCGCCGGTGACGACCGGGCCGGGCTCAGGCTGCGGCGCCTCTTCGTGGTCTCGCAGCTCGCCCTTTCGCTCGCTCTGCTCGCCGGAGCGGGGCTCCTCCTCCGGAGCATGGCGCGGCTCCAGGCCGTCAGCCCCGGCTTCGATCCGAAGGGCGTCATGACGTTCTATCTCGACCTGCCGACGAGCTCCTATCCCGACGCGGCCGCCCAGCGCGCATTCTACGAGCAGCTCGAGCCCCGGCTCTCCGCCGTACCGGGCGTGCAGGCGATCGGACTCGAGTCCGTCCTCCCGTTCAGCGGTCGCTGGTCGACATCGAGCTTCACGGTCGAAGGCTACGAGCCCGGCCCCAACGAGCCCCGCCCCTGGGGCGATGTCCGGATCGTGAGTCCGGGCTTCCGAAAGGCCCTCGGTCTACCTTTGCTGGCGGGCCGCTTCCTGAGCGATGCCGACGGCCCCGAGACGCCTCCGGTCGCCGTGGTCGACGAGGAGCTGGCCCATCGCTATTTCCCGGAGGGCGACGCCGTCGGCCATCACCTGAACTTCGGATCCGGGGACATCGAGATCGTCGGCGTGGTGGGCCACGCCGCCCACGAGGGGCTCGATGCGGACCCCCGAGTGCAGGTCTACGGCTCCTACCGTCAGTTCCCGGGTCAGCACGGCATGTACGTCGTCGCTCGCGGCTCCGGCGACCCGAACGCTCTGGTCCCGGGGCTGCGGGAGGCCGTGCGGAAGCTGGACCCGCAGCTTCCACTCGCGCAGGTCGCGACCATGGAGCAGCTCATCGCCGACTCCATGGGACAGAGACGCATGTCGTTGATTCTGCTCGCGGTCTTCGCGCTGATGGCCCTTCTGCTCGCGGCCACGGGCGTCTACGGCGTGATGGCCGAGGTCGTGGGGCAGCGCACACGTGAGCTCGGCGTCCGCATGGCCATGGGAGCCAGCCGCGCGGCGGTCCTGTCCATGGTCTTCCGCCAGGGGATGACGCTCGTGTCGATCGGCGTCGTGGTGGGCCTCGGAGGCTCCCTCGCGATCTCGCGGGTCCTGAAGAGCCAGCTCTTCGGGATCACCCCGCGCGATCCGACCACCTACGCGGTGGTCGTGGGCGTCCTGCTCGCTTCGGCGGCGCTGGCCACGCTCGTCCCCGCTCTGAGGGCTCTCCGTGTCGACCCTGCCCACGCGCTGAGGCAGGAGTAGCGGGCCGGGCTCGATCGAGGGTGGCACAGCCGCCGCCGTGCGCAGGGCTCGATCGAGAGTGGCAGCGCCGCCGCCGCGCGACGGGCTCCGTCAGCTGCCCGCCAGGTTCTTCGTCCGGTCGATGGATTGGAGCGCCAGGAACTGGTCTCCGAGCTTGTCCAGCTGATCGAGCAGGACCTGGAACCCGTCGGCGTGGCCCTCTTCGTCACCCACGAGATGCTCGAAGATCTTGCGCGACGCCGCGTCGGCCTCGGCACTGCACGCGTTGGCGAACTTGTTGTAGTCGGTCACCGCGGCCCGCTCCATCTCCATCGCCTTCTGGAGCATGCCCCGCACGTCGTGGATGGGCTCGACGTCGTGGGAGGCCTTCATCTCCACGGTACCTCCGAGGAAGAGGATGCGCTCCGCGAATTCCTCGACGTGCGCCATCTCGGCGATGGCGGTGTGCTTGAAGAGATCGGCGAGCAGGTCGTAGCCCTGATCGTCGCAGTGGAAGTGGAAATACATGTACTGGTGCACCGCCCACATCTCGTCGGCGAGGCCCCGGTTCAGCATCTCGATGCTCTTCTCGTGCATGCGTGCTTCTCCCTGGTGGGATGATGGGCAGGGAGTCGTCGGCGACGGTGGGCAGGGAGTCCGTCGCATGAAAAAGTATAACGAATCTGCGGGTCCTAGGAGGGTCGACCCGGCGGCGCCCGCCCAGGTGCGTCGAGCGCGGAATCGGTCGCTGCGTCGAAGGCCGAGCCGGCCGCCGGCGGAGTCAGCGGATCATCGACTCGGGCATCCGCACGGCCACCACGCGCCCCTTGGCCGTCACCTTCCCCTCGGCCTCCACCGTGATGCTCGTCACCACCTTGCGGCTCCCCTTCTCCTCCCCGGCGTCCTCCACGACCCCCCGGACCGTCAGCTCGGGACCGAGAGGGGTCGGCGCGAGATAGTCCACGTGGAGCGACGCGGTCACGTAGCGGGGGGCCTGTTGGTCCGGAGGCACAGGGTCTTCTCCGAGCCGATAGCCCGCCGAGCGCGCGGCCACCGCCGCCGCCGTTCCCGTCCCGTGGCAGTCGATGAGCGACGCGATGAGCCCTCCGTACACGTAGCCCGGGATGGCCGTGTGATACGCCTCCGGTGTGAACCGGGCGACCGTCTGCTCGCCCTCCCACCGGCTCTTCAGCCGATGTCCATGCTCGTTGAGCCGCCCGCATCCGTAGCAGTGGGCGACATCGTCCGGATAGGCGTCCTGGAAAGCAGGGGTCGAGCGCATGGCGTTCCTCGGAAGAGGTCGGGTTGAAACTTCTCCTAGCAAATCTAGGTAAGGCCCGGTATGGTTCCCCTAGCAAAGCTAGGAGACCGAGGACGCGGACCCGGGTCGGCGCCCTCCGCACGCCGTCCCGTGAAACATGAGTGCGCCGATGCTGATCACCAAAGAGCTCCTGCCCGGCACGTTGGACATGCTCATCCTGAAAGCCCTCTCCCTGGGTCCGACCCACGGATACGGCGTGCTCCTGCGCATCCAGGATACCTCCGGCGGGCTCCTGAGCCTCGAGCAGGGCTCTCTCTATCCCGCGCTCGCCCGGCTCGAGGACCGCGGGCTCGTCACGGCCGAGTGGGGAGTCTCCGAGAACTCCCGTCGCGCCAAGTTCTACCACCTCACCAACGCGGGACTGCGTCGGCTCGACGGCGAGACCGACCGGTGGGCCCGCATGGTCATGGCCGTCTCCAACGTCCTGGAAGCCCGGCCGAGCGAAGCCTAGGAGGCCACTGCCATGTTCCGACGCCTTCGAGCGCGCCTCGATGCCCTTCTTCGGGCCCGCCGTTACGATCGTGAGCTGGACGACGAGATGTCCTTCCACATCGACCGACTCGCCGAGGACCTTATGCGCCATGGAGCGAGCCCGGAAGAAGCACGCCGGCAGGCGAGCCACCGCTTCGGCAGCATCGAGAGGGCCAAGGCACGCGCCCGTGAGGAGCGCGGTCTCGCATGGTTCGACGAAGTGACCCGTAACATGCGTTTCGCGCTTCGCGGCATGCGACGGAGCCCGCTCTTCTCCATCACGTCCGTGCTGACCCTCGCGCTCTGCGTCGGCTTCGGAGCGGCGGTCTTCAGCGTCGTCAACGGTGTGCTCTGGCGGCCGCTCCCCTATCCGCATCCGGAGGACCTCGCACTCGGGACCCTGTACAACCCCTCCTCGGGCAAGCCCCTCGACTTCACGGCCGTCGACGGACGCACCTGGGAGAGCGTCCGTGACGAGGGGGTGCCGTTCCAACGCGCGGTCTACTCCGGATGGATCCGGGGCGTGAACCTCTCCACCGACGGTGCCGCCGCGTTCGTGCAGCAGCAACGGGTGGGAGCCGGCTACTTCCGGACGCTCGGTGTGCCGCTCGAGCTCGGACGGGAGTTCACACGGGCCGAGGACGTGCCCGACGGCCCGGATGTCGTCATCCTCGGTCATCGCCTCTGGACGCACACGTTCGACGCCGATCCCGACATCGTCGGAAAGACGATCCGTCTGAAGGGTGAGCCGCACACGGTCGTGGGCGTGCTGCCGGGAGGGTATCCGCTCGAGGCCGACGTATGGACGCCACTGCGGGCTTCGCGCACGGGAGAAGGCGGGGGAGCCAACTACGGCGTTCTCGTGCGTATCCCTCACGGGATGAGCTTTCAGGAAGCCGACGCCCGCTTCGCCTCAATCGAGCCTCCGCCGTCCAACCAGGAGGGCGCTCCCGAGAGACGCTTCGGGCTCGTGCCCTACGACCAGAGTCGCACCGCCGGCCTCCGGCTTCCGATGCTGATCTTCCTCGGAGCCATCGGGCTCATGGTGCTCGTCGGCTGTGCGAACCTGGCCGGGCTCCAGATCGCCCGGTCGCTGGCGCGCCAGTCGGAGATCGCCACGAGGCAGGCGCTCGGGGGGGGTACGAGCGCGTTGGTACGGCAGATCCTGACCGAGAACCTCCTGCTCGGTGCGATCGGAGGTCTGGCTGGGCTCGGTGTCGCGTACGCGGCGCTCGACGGACTCGGCCGGCTGATTCGTTCGCGATTCTCTCTCGCCCAACCTGTCGCGATGGACGGCACGGCCCTGGCGGCGGTCCTGGGTCTGACCATGCTGACGACCCTTCTGTTCGGGTTGGGTCCGGTCCTCCAGGTCGCCAACCCGAGGGTCCAGCGCCTCCTGGTGAGCGGCACCCGGACCGTGGGAGGAAGTGGCCACCTGCTCAGGAAGATCCTCCTGGTGGGAGAGGTGGCGATGGTCACCGCTCTCCTCTTCGCAGCCGGCCTCCTCGTCCGGAGCTACGGGCACCTCGAGGGACTGAATCCCGGGTTCGATCCGGACGGAGTCCTGACGGTCCAGTTCTCGCTGGACGACGCGCGGTACGCCGACGCGGACAGCGTGCAACGGCTCTTCCGCGAGACGCTTGCGGATATTCAACGCATCCCGGGCGTGGCGTCCGCGGCCGTGGCGCTCACCTTGCCCTACGAGCGCCCGTTGAACCTCGGTTTCAGGCTCTCCAGCGACGAGGCGGGACAAGGACACACCACGAACGCCGTGTACGTGACGCCGAGGTTCTTCCGGACGCTGAGGATCCCTTTGCTGGAGGGACGAACGCTCGACGACGGAGACCGCGATGAGACGACGATCGTCGCGGTCGCGAACGAGGCGTTCGTCGAGAGTTATCTGAAGGGGAAGCCAGCCGTCGGCACCCGTGTGAAGATGGGCTTCGGGCGTGGGGATGCGGTCGAGATCGTCGGCGTGGTGGGCAACGTGAGGCAGCAGGCCGGCTGGGGGTCGGCGACCGAGCCGGTCTGGGATACGCCGACCCTCTACTTCGCGGCGGCCCAGGGTACCGACGCCTTCTTCCAGCAAGTGCACGTCTGGTTCTCGCCGAGCTGGGTCGTACGGGGATCCAGTGCCCAGGGGGAGCTCGCGGCCCGCGTGAGCAGGGTCTTCCAGGAGGTCGCCCCCGATCTACCGGTCGCCCGCATGGCGTCTCTGCACTCCATCATGGACGCCGCGTTCTCCGATTCCCGCTTCGAGGCGATGTTCCTCGTGGCGGTGGCGGCGTTCGCGCTCCTGCTCGCGGGAATCGGCTTGTACGGCATCGTCGCGCACGAGGTCCTCGAACGTCGTGCCGAGATGGGCCTGCGCATGGCCCTTGGCGCCACTCCGGCCAAGGCGGTCTGGACTGCGGGGACCACGGGCGTGCGGCTGACGCTCTTCGGGCTGGTGCTGGGCGCGGCCCTGTCGGCCGCGGTGGCCCGCGTCATGGGACGCCTGATCTACGGCATCACCTCGTACGACCCCGTAACGCTCACCGCCCTCCTGTGCGTTCTGGCGCTGCTGGCGGCGTTGGCGAGCTTCGTGCCCGCGACACGCGTAGGCAGGATGGATCCAGCGGCTATCTTGCGAGAGGGATAGGTGGGGCGGAGGGTATCCGCGAGGCGCCAGCCGGGCATGGGAAGGCCGGAGACGCCGGCCAGGCGACGGACATGGGAGCCGGCCGGCGGACCGGGGAGCTGGCGGGCGGACATGGGGGCCGGCGGACCGGGGAGCTGGCGGGCGGACATGGGGGCCTGACGGAAGCCCGCCGTACTGGCCGGCGCGCCGCGGTGACGACCGCCGCCCGCCAGGACCACCAC
>CAZVYM010000044.1:18917-29522 GCA_964630935.1 uncultured Gemmatimonadaceae bacterium
GCGGGCGGGGGGCCGGGGGCGGGGGGGGGGGCACTGGGGGGGGGGGGGCCGGGGGCGGGGGGGGGGGGGGTGGGGGGCGGGGGGTGTGGGGGGGGGGGGGGGGGGGGGGCGGGGGTGACGGCACCCGGCCGGAGTGACCGACACCCGGCCGGGGGGAGGGACACCGGCCAGGATGACGTGCACCGGGCCGAGATGACGGACACCGGCCGGGGTGGCGCACACCGAGCCAGGGTGACGCACACCGGGCCAGGGTGACGCACACCGGGCCAGGGTGACGCACACCGGGCCAGGTAAGAAAGTAAGGAATCCATACTTCCTTACTTCCTTACCACCCAAACATCCTTATCACCCAACGCCCCTACCACCCATCGAGGAGAAGCCCGTCAGCTGTCAGCCCGCTTGCACCAACTCGATGTCGAAGGTGAGATCCTTGCCGGCCAGCGGATGATTGGCGTCGAGCACCACCTTCTCGTCGGTGGTCTCGATCACGGCCACCTGGAATGTCTGGCCATCGGGCGACGACATCTGCAGCTGCTGCCCCACCTCGGGCTCCAGGCCCTCGGGAAGGTCGGAGCGCCCTACGGGGATGACCAACTCTTCACGGTGATCCCCGTACGCCTCGGCCGCCTCGATCTTGACCGTCTTGCTCTCTCCGACCTCCATGCCCGTGACGGCCTGGTCGAAGCCCGCGATCACCTGACCGGAGCCGAGCACGAACTTCAGCGGGCTTCGTCCCTCCGAAGAGTCGAACACGGTACCGTCGTCGAAACGGCCGGTGTAGTGGATGTGGACCGTGTCTCCCTGCGTGGCTAATGCCATGGTGTCGTCTCGATTTCGATGAACGGATGGGTCGTCGGTAGGGGTGCAACCCTCCAACGCCCTCGATGGTCCATGGTGCGGACAAGAGCAGCGAGGCCTTCGTCTCGGGCCGCCGCCACATGGACCCAAAAAGGCGGTGCGTCCAGAGCCCGGGGTTCCGGAAGCACGCTTCCTCCCCTCACCCGAACACCCGCTCCAGGACCGCACGCATCCGTCTGGTATGGGAGCCCTCCCAGTAGACCCGGCCGCAGTCCGGACAGCGGGCAAAATCGTCCTCGCGCTGGAGCACACGCCGCGGAACCGAGTCTTCGACGGTCCTCCGCTCCACGGGCTCGAGCACGCCGTTGCATACCGTGCAGCGCGTGAAGAGCCGTTCGGGCGGCACCAACGCGAAAGCCACCACCACCTCCTCGAGCTGCGCGAGGGGACGGTCGGCTCGCAGGACGAGCCCCCCCTCGATCCGCCACTCCTCGAAGAGCCTGCGATCCCGCGTCAGGATGTGCCGACCTTCGGTGAGGGAGCGACGCACGAGGTCCTCGTCCGCGATCGTGTCGTCATAGGCGGTGTCGAAGCCCAGGGTGCGGAGCCAGCGTGCGAGGCGCCCCAGCATGGCGTCGGCGATGAACCGAGGGCGGGCGGAGCCGAGAGCCGGTCCGACTCGGTGCTCGAGTCCCACGCGTGCGCCGCAGGTGCACTGGACCGTGCGCCCGAACTGGAACAGGGTGACGTCGTATTGCCGGCCGCAGCCGGGACAGGAGATGGCCATCCGAGCGGTAGCCTTCCGGTGCCGGGGGATGTGTATCGCCGCCACTTGTTGTATACCGTAGTGCGGGCGTGACGGTCGTCGCGCCCGCCTGCCCACCAGGATTCGAGGCCATGATCAGACCGTCCTCCCCCACTGCCCCCATCCTGCTCGCGCTCGCCATGTCGGCGCCTGCCTCCGTTCTCGCCCAGCATGTGCCGGCCCACTACCCGGAAACGAAGAGGCTCGACGTGATCGATACGGTGGCGGGCCATCCCGTCCCCGACCCCTACCGCTGGATCGAGGATCGCGGCTCCCCCGGGACGCGCGCCTGGATCGCGTCCGAGAACCGC
Source organism: uncultured Gemmatimonadaceae bacterium (assembly GCA_964630935.1). GTDB lineage: Bacteria > Gemmatimonadota > Gemmatimonadetes > Longimicrobiales > Gaopeijiaceae > SZUA-318. The sequence continues at coordinate 20,832 of CAZVYM010000044.1, forward strand.
TACAAGGACTCGGTTCTCGAGGATCTGCCCGCCCTGCCCCGTGTCGAGAAGCGCTTCATGGAGCTGTTCGACATCGAAGAGGTGAGAGCTCCGGAGCTCGTGGACGGCAAGCTCTACTACATGAAGCGCCCGAAAGGCGCCCAGCGCTTCGCGCTTTATGTGCGCGACGGCCTCCACGGCAGGGAGCGAGTGCTCCTGGACCCCGCCCGCTTCAGCCCGGACTCGACCGTCACGCTGCACCTCCGCGGCGTCTGGGGACCGAACCAGTACCTGGTCTACGAGATCCGGCAAGGCGGCGAAGACGAGACGGTCGTGCATATCCGGGACCTCGGCACCGGCCGGGATCTCCCGGACAGCCTGCCCCGGGCCCTCCACGACGAGTTCACGTTCGACACCGGCCTGAAAGGGTTCTACTACTCCATCGGCAGCAAGCACGCCCCGGCCAAGGTCTACTACCACCGCCTGGGCGCGAACCCCGGCACGGACTCGTTGATCTTCCAGAGCGGCGGCCGAGAGGAGTACGCGAGCGTCCAGGAGGTCGACGGAGGGCGCTACCTGCTCGCGACCGACCAGGACGGCTGGCTCCACACCGACATCTACCTGAAGGCGCGCGGCGCCGAGGCGTGGAAGCCCATCGTGAAGGGCATCGACGCGCTCTTCCAGCCGTACTGGGTCGACGGGAAGATCTGGGCGCTCACGGCGTGGAAGGCGCCCAACTACCACCTGGTCGAGATCGACCCCGCGAACCCGGATCCGGACCACTGGAAGGAGATCCTGCCGGAAGGGAAGGACGTCCTCGACGGCATCTCGCTGGCGGCCGGAAAGCTCTGGGCCCGCTACCTGCATGACGCCTCGACGCGCATCGAGATCCACGACATGGACGGCACCTTCGTGCGGAACCTCGAGCTGCCGAGCGAGCCCGCGAACGCCTCCCTGCCTTGGAGCGCCGGCGGCGACAAGGTCTTCTTCGACTTCCAGTCGTTCACCGACCCGTACCGAATCTACGTCTACGACGTGAACACGACGGAGCGGAGCATCTGGCACATCGACAAGCCTCCGATCGACACGAAGAAGTTCGTGGTCAAGGAGGAGTGGTGCGAGTCGGCGGATGCCACGCCGGTCCACATGTTCATCGTCTACAAGAAGGGACTCGTCCTGAACGGCGACAATCCGACGCTGCTGGTCGGCTATGGCGGCTTCAACGCCGCGTGGTTGCCTTCCTTCACGCGCAAGGATGCCCCGTGGGTGCAGCAGGACGGGATCTACTGGCTGGAGCAGGGCGGCGGGGTCTTCGTGGCGGCCAACCTGCGTGGTGACGAGGAGTATGGGCGGCCGTGGCATCGCGGCGGGATGCGCGCCTTCAAGCAGAACGTGTTCAACGACTTCGTCGCCGTGGCTCGTCACATCATCGACCGTGGCTACACCCGGCCGGGCCGGCTGGGCATCGAGGGCGCGTCGAACGGGGGGCTCCTGGTGGGGGCGGCGCTCACGCAGCGCCCCGACCTCTTCCAGGCGGTGCTCGCGGACCTCCCGGAGATGGACTTGATCGGATTCCCCCGCTACGAGGGCATCAACCCCCCGGCGCTCGAGGAGTACGGAGACGCGTCCGTCCCTTCCGAGTTCGACTGGATCATCCGGTGGTCGCCCCTGCAGAACGTGAAGAAGGGAACGGCCTACCCGGCCGTCATGCTCTTCACGGGTGGGATGGACGACCGGGTGGAGCCGGCCGAGGGGATGAAGTTCGTCGCCGAGCTCCAATGGGCCACCAGTTCGGACCCCCGGGAGAAGCCCATCATCCTGGACTACGACCCTCGGGTCGGGCACTCGCTCGGGGGAAGGCCGGTCCTCGACCGGATCCGCTTCATCGCTCGCCAGCTCGCCTTCATGGATTGGCAGCTCGGCGTCCCGGAGCCGCAGGAGGGCTCGCGCTGAGGCGCACCGAGCGGCCCGGACCGACCCGAGGAAAAGGGGTGGCGAGCCGCCCGCGAAGGACCGCGCGGAGCGGCCGTGAGGCTGGTCGACACGTGCCCACCCGTGACCCGGTTCGGGACGTGGACCCAAGGCCCGGTTCCCGGGTTCTGATACGGGCGTTCTGACCACGGAAGGGCCATTCGAGCCACCCGGATTCGAGCTCACCCAACAGGTTGACCATGATCGTCACGACCAAGGAACTCTTCGAGGTCGCCTACGGCAGTTTCGCCCTCGGCGCATACAACATCAACAACATGGAGCAGGCCCTCGGACTCTTCGAGGGCAATCAGCGTGCCCAGGCTCCGTTCATCATCCAACTCTCCAAGGGCGCGCGAAGCTACGCCGGCGCACGCATGATCGAGGCGATCATCCGCGCCGCTTCCGACGCCTATCCCGACCTGATCTTCGCCGTGCACCTCGACCACGGCGACGAAGAGACGTGCATGGACGCGATCGCGTCCGGCTTCTACAGCTCGGTGATGATCGATGCGTCCCACGAGCCGTTCGACGAGAACATCGCGATCACGAAGCGGGTCGTGGAGGCCGCGCATGCCCAGGGCATCAGCGTGGAGGCCGAGCTCGGCATGTTGGGCGGCGTCGAAGAGGACATCGCTGTCGACGAGAAGAACGCCATGCTCACCGACCCCGACGAGGCGAAGGAGTTCGTCGAGCGCAGCGGCTGTGACTCCCTCGCGGTCGCGATCGGCACGAGCCATGGCGCCTACAAGTTCACCGGCAGCCAGGGGCTCCACTTCGACCGCATTCGCGAGATCCAGGCACGCCTGCCGAAGTTCCCGCTCGTCATGCACGGCTCGAGCTCGGTGCCGAAGGAAGAGGTCGAGCGCATCAACGCGGCAGGCGGTAAGCTCGATCCCTCCGCCAAGGGCGTCGACGCCGATCAGTTCGCGAAGGCCACCACGCTCGGCGTGACCAAGGTCAACATCGATACCGACGGCCGGCTGGTCTGGACCCGCGTGCACCGCGAGTTCTTCCGGGACAAGCCCGACGGCTTCGACTTCCGCAAGCCGGGCAAGGTGTTCGTCGAGGAGTACGCGAAGTTCATCGACCACAAGTCGGAGAAGCTTCTCTCGAAGGGCAAGCTCGAGACGATGCGAAAAGCCCTGAAGGGCTGAGGATCGTCCGCGCCCCCCGGGGCCGCGCGAGCGACACGGAGGTGGAGGCGTCCGGAGATTCCGGCGCCTCCACCTTCTCGCTTGCGGGAACGCCGTGTCGCGTTGCACTCGGACGACGGCGGATTCGCGTCCGGCCCCCTCCCGGCCGAAGGAAGCCGCGTCGGGACGCGCCTCTCCGCCACCTGACCCCTGCCGCCACAACAGGTGTTGTGGGTCTGCCGGCCCATGTAGCAGACTGTAACCCATGCGATCGTCCCGCACCCTCCTGCTCGCCGCCAGAGTCCTGGCAGCCGTCGTCGCCGTCGCGGCGCTGGTCCATACCTCGACGCTCCTCCCGCGCGTGCCGGCCTTCCTGGCGGTCCTGCCCCAGAGTGCACACTCGGGAATCTGGGTGCTCGCGACGACCGTGGTCACCGCCGTTCTCGCCTCCGCGCTCGCGCTCTTCCTGGTCGTGCGGGCCGGCGCTCGCGAGGAGGCGCTGGCGCTGGCCCTCTTCCTGGCGTTTCTCGCGCTCGCGTGGGGGTCGGCCCTCCGCTTCGCGTCCGTGGAGGTGACCGGAGCCGGCCAGGGGACCGTTTCGGTGAACGTCGGCGGTATCCTGGGCATGGCCGCGGCGGTAGCGTACTCGCTCGCTGCAGCGTCTTTTCTGCGCTTCAGCGCACTCTTCCCCGTGCCGCTCGGACCGGAACGTTTGCGCCTCATGCCCCCGGGGGTTCGCTGGATCCGGCGTCAGCTCCTCCACCCCATGCAGAGCTGGGCCATGGGCGTCGTCGTGCCGTTCGTTCCCTTCGCGAGTCTGCAGGTAGCGGAGTGGACCGGCGTCGATCCGGGCGCGCTCATCCAGGGCTCGGGCCACGATGCCTTCGTGGTGGGCTTGGTTCTCATCGCCGCGTGGATGGTCGTGGTTCCTTTCCTCGGGCTGGGCCTCGGCGTCTTGAACCTCGTGGACGGGTACCGTACCGGCTCGCTCGACGACCGCCGCCGTCTCCTTTGGATCCTCGCGGGCATCGGCGTGGCTGCGTGGATGATCGCGTCACCCCTCCTCGTCGGGCTTCTCGGAAACGTACTCGACGTCCACCTGGCCAAGGACGTCGCGACCGCGGCGGCGGTGCTGGCACCGCTGGTCCTGGTGCTGTCGCTTGGAATGGCGGTGCTGTATCAGGGCGCGCTGGATCCCGAGCTGGCCCTCTCGCGCGGCACCGTCTTCGGTGCGTTGGGTCTGCTCGGGCTCCTCGTCTTCGCCGGGCTGGAGAACGCCCTGTCCAATTTCGTCCAGGCTCGCCTCGAGCTTCCCGGCGTGGTCGGCTCGATTCTCGCCGGTGCGGTCGCCGCCGGCGTCATGCTCCCGATCCACGGGGCGCTCGAGCGTGTTGCGGGGCGCGGCGGTGAGGAGGATGGCGCGCCCGCGAATGCGCCGGGCGGTCCCGCCGAGCGCGTACCACCCGCGGCTTCCGCTTCGGCTGGCACCGTCCAGGGCGCTAGCGACTCCCCGTCGCCGCACCCTCCCTCGTCCACACCTGGTTCGAGTGATCCAGATCCGGGAAGGCCCGCTCCGGATCGATCTCCACCCGCGTGACCTCGGGGCGCGCGGCCACACGCACGACGTAGCGGCGCAGACCACTCAGCCACACGTCCACCGGCACTTCGATACGCTGAACGGATCCGTCCGCCCGGGTCACGGACAGGAAGACCGGCATGGGGGCGAGTCCGCGATCCTCGAGGACGATCGCCACCGAGTCGCCTTCCGCATGCACGCCAGCCACGGCCTGGTCGAGCGACCAGGGCTCGTAGAACCACGTGCGCCAGAACCAGGACAGGTCGCGGCCGGCCACGTCGTCGATCGTGTTGAAGAAGTCCTCGGGATGCGGATGCCGCCCGATCCAGCGGTGTCCGTACTCGCGGAAGGCCCTGTGGAACGTCTCCTCGCCCAGCACGGCCCGCAGAGCCGCGAGCGCCTGGGCCGTCTTGTCGTAGTACATCACGAAGTAGAGGTCCTGCGGGAAGAGGTCGCCCGCGCGCATGAGCGATTCCTCCTCGCCTCGGTGCGCGGCGGCCAGGTAGAGACGGCGCTGCCCCGTCTCGGAGTCGTTCGGGCGGCCGCCCGAGCGCGGCTCACCGTAGAGCGCGCGCATCCCCTGCGCCACGTCGAATTGCGTGAACCCCTCGTCCATCCAGGGATAGCGGGTCTCGTTCGATCCGACCTGCATGGGAAACCACATGTGGCCGGTCTCGTGCATCAGGTCGCCCGCCAGCGAGAGGGTGTCGGCCCACGGCTGCATGAGCGTCATCATGGGATATTCCATCCCACCGCCCGAGAGCACCCCCTCCATCGAAGTCATCTTCGGCCAGGGATAGGGCCACAGGTAGCGCGACAGCTGCTCGATCGCGTCCCTGGTGAAGCGCGCGCCGCCCACCGCCCACGCGGCCGCCTTCGAGCTCGGGCGATAGAAGCTCTCGATATCGACCGTATCCGGTGAGGCGGCACCACCCACGAGCGCTCGCGTCGCGTCCCACACGTATCGGTCGCTCGCGCCCCAGGCGAAGTCCCGCACATCCGGAGCGACGAAATGCCAGGTCGTCGTCGGCCCGCCGGGACGGAGTGCAGCGTCCGAGCCCGGAGCGGACACGCGAACCACCCTCCCGCTCCGCCTCGCCGCGGCCAGCGAGTCGCGCGCGGCGGCGGAGAGAACCTCGGAGGCGTTCACGAGGGTGCCGGTGGCCCCGACCGCCCATCCGTGCGGGACGGTGAGCCGTACGTCATAGTCGGCCGGATCCATGTAGAACTCGGCCTCCAGGAGGTACGGGTCGGCCACCCAACCGTCCACGTCGTCGTAGACGGCCACCTGTGGATACCAGTAGCCCTGGAACCAGACGTGGCCGTCGTGGCCCTCCCTTCCGTCCGCCGGTGCGGGAGCGGGTGCGTAGGACCACGCCGTCTCGAGCGTCAGGCTGTCGCCGGGCACCAGGGGTCGGGGCAGCGCGAGCCACATCACGGTGCCCTGAACGGCGTAGCGACCCGGCCGTGGCGGCCCCGGAGGAGACGCGGTGATCGGCTGCGCAGGGTTGGTCGGCGGCTCGGCCTCGATCGTCCGCCCGTCCACCACCACCCGCCCGAGGGTCACGCCCCCCGTGATGGGCACCGGCTGGCGCCTGGGGCTCCCCTCCGCGAAGACGTTCTGGCGCAGGTGCACCGCGAGCTCCCGCAACGTGTCGGGCGACTCGTTGCGGTAGATCACCCGCTCTCGCCCGGACACACGCCCGGACGCCGGGTCGAGTCGAGCCTCGATCGCATAGCGCGGATGCTGGACCCAGGCGTTCGGACCCGGTCGGCCCGTCCGCGTGCGCGTGCCGCGGGCCACCGCCCGGCTGAAGGCCGCGCTTTCGTAGACGGGACCCGGAATCGGACGCTTCTCGGAAGCGACGGCGCGGGCCGAGTCCAGCACCGGCAGAGGGCGGCTCTGCGCGGAGAGGGAAGCCGCGGAGACGAGCGTCAGCATGAGCCCGGCCGACGCCGCAGCAGCCCCCAGGAGCCTCGGCAGCCCTGCCGGGCGCGCCGCCAGCACCCCCTGTCGGAGCGCAGGCAACAGCGCTGCCGACCAGCGGATGGATCCGGACGCGGAGCAGACCGACCTCGGGCCCGGAAGCACCCACCCCTTCCCGGCCGGCCCCAGCCGAGCACCTTCCACCCGCCGCTGGATCATTGCGGTACGCGAGCCGTCCGGGCCGGACCGACCCCCGCGCTCTTCGCGGACCCCGCGTCGCCCTGGCCTTCCGACTTCGCCTTCGGCGCCACGGCCAGATCGTCGTAGTTCATCAACGCGTTGAAGAGCATGTTGAACTCGCCGTGGTTCTGCCAACGGTAGACCGGGTTGGTCGCGTACAGCATCACCCGGCCCTTGCCGACCGGTACGTCGACGATGGCCGGGCGGCCCTTGATCTGGCCGGCGCCCCGCATGAGACCGCTCAGCACGGCGCTCTCCCCGCCCACGTACTGCATGAGCACCTCGTCGTCCTTCTCGTCGTCCGGAACACGCAGGAGCGGCCCGTTGGCGTATTTGATCGGCACGATCGAATCCGTGTAACCGTAGAAGATCGGGCTCTCCGACCGCACGATCTTCGCCTCCACGATCGGTCGCGGCGCATAGAATCCGCCCGACGGGCGGGACGCGTCGATCGTCCGCGTCAGCCCGAATTCGGGGGGCAGCGTCGTCGCGTTCCCCATCGTGATCAGCAGGCCTCCCTGCTGGATGAACTTCTGGAGCTCGACCACGCCCTCGAGCCCCATCCCCCCCGTGATGTCGGGAGACGAGCCGTACATGCCCAGATTCGGATATTCGGGCGTCTTCGTGTACGCGATCGGCTCGTCGCGCGGCTCGATGCCCATGACGATGCTCTTGGCGTCACGGCCCTGGCTCGGCATGACGATCACGTCGTAGGCGGCGCGGAGGTTCCCCTGCCGGATCCGGTCCTTGAAGATCAAGTCGTACGGGATCTGGAACCGGTCGAAGGCGTAGCGCACCCAGCCCACGTCCTGCGTGCTGCTCCAGGAGCTGAACATCGCGACGCGCGGCACGTTCAGCTCGTGCGTGGGCACGTCCGGCCGCGAGGAGAGTCCCACGGCGGTGAGCCCGAGCTCCTGGACCGCGCTGCGCACGCGTGCCGCGGCATCCGGCATCGAGTCGGGCAAGGCGATCAGGAACGAGCCCGCCGGCATCTGGACCTTGTCGGCCTCGAACGGATTCTCCACCGCCTCGACGTCGAGATCCTTCAGGCGGTCCCGGAGCGTGATCATGTGCGTCGAGCCGTAGTGGGCGACCGCGTAGTACTTCGGCGTCTTCTTGCCGCCGACCGTTCCCTCGACGATCGCCGTGTCCACGGGCGTGACCGGCACGTCCAGGATCGCCGCGTCGTCGATCGGATCGACCTCGGTCTGGAGCATGAGCCCCATCGTCCATCCGCTGTCGTCGTACGTGCGCAGGCCCTCGTCCGGGAAGTCCTGCCTTTCCAGCAGGATATCCACCAGGCGCCCGTACGGCTGGTTACGCTTGACGACGTACGAGCCCGCCGGGTACGTGTGGTCTCCGATCTTCACCTCCTTCGGCGCGCGGCCCACCTCGATCCCTTCGGTGCGCAGCAGGTTCACCAGGAGCGCCACGCGCGTCATGTCGCGCTGGCCCGCGGGCAGCACCCACCCGTGCGGCGTGTCGTTCTCGCCGCCCTCGATCGAGTGGAGGCTCTTCAGATAGAAGTTCTGGAGCACGACCTTCGGGAACTGCGACGTGAGCTGGAGGCCCAGGAGCACGCCCGTCTCCGAGTAGTTCGTGTTGTTCCTCATCGACCAGAGGACCTTCTTGTAAGGCGGCAGCGGCCGGTACCACTCGCGCGAGGTGTCGGAGGCGTCACCCCCCCGTGACAGATCCCGCTCCATGGTGGTGGCGCCTCCGTTCCCGAAGATCTCGTACATCCGCATCATGCCGTTGTGGTTGTACGACATCGCGCCCAGATAGCCGGGGGACCAGGCGTCCATGAAGGCGTGGGTCCACACGCCCGGCATGCCGTACTTCGTCATCTGGGCCATCTCGTAGTT
>CAZVYM010000045.1:0-28596 GCA_964630935.1 uncultured Gemmatimonadaceae bacterium
CCTTAAGCTCCTCGAAGAAGTTCTGCACGAGGATCAACCGCCCACGCTCGGGCGCAGCCTTGTCCTCGGTATCACCGCCGGCATACAGCCCGAAGATGAGCCTGTCTCCCCGCGGATGCAGGGCTCCCGGGGAGGGAATCACCCCCAGCCGGGGTTCTGAGAACAGCGAGTCGATGGAGATCACGCTCGGCACCGGGTCTTCACGAACCCTGGCGGCGAAGAATGCGCGTCCGACGCTCCTCGCGTAGTAGAGCGTCTTGCCGTCAGGGGTCCAGAAGGGAAGCGCACCCCCACTGCGGGATACGATCGTCGGCTCGCCCGGATCGGGAAAACTCCGGAGGTAGATCTCGTTCCTGCCGGACTCGTCCGACCTGTACGCCGCGAGCCTCCCGTCCGGTGACACCGCCATGTCTCCGAGATCAGCCTTGGAGGTCAGGTACGGCCTCGCCTCGGGGCTCGTGGGACCCGAGGGGTCGAGTGTCCAGAGGTTCCCGACACCGTGCTCGTCTGTGCTCTGGAAGACGAGGATCGTGTCCCTCGGCCACTGGGTCGCCGTCTCGTCTCCGTCCATGGCCAGGAGCGAGCGAGGCGGGGTGTCCCGGGTCAGGTCCTTCTCGAACAGGTCGGAGCCCCGGGTCCCGTCTCTGATTGACGAAAACACGATTCGGCGACCGTCCGGCGAGAAGACGGGCGCAGCGTTCTGGCCCACGAACGTGATCTGCCTCGGCGCCGTGTTGAGCGACACGTCGTAGGTGTAGATCTGTCGGTCGCTCGAGAAGGCGACCGACTTGCCATCCGGCGACCAGGTGGGGCCCCAGGGGCCATAGTCGCGAGGGGCGAGGGGCAGCAGCCGCTCCTTCCCGTGCAGATCGACCTCGGCGAGGGCAAGGCCCTCCTTGGCGGTGCCTTCCACGTACACGAGCGTCCCGGTCGGAGACAGCGCGAACTGGCTTCCGGCGATGGCATTCGTCTGGACCCCCTCGAACAGGGCTCGGGCTGGACCCGTCACCGCCAGGCGATCCGCGTCGAACGGTGCGGCCATGAGGGCGCCTTCCCGCGACGTGTACACGACATACCCGGAGGTGGCATAGCGGGCGGTCGCGCCCTGGAACAGCTCCAGTTCGTGCCCGCTCTTCAGGTCCAACAGGACGATCTTCGAGCTATCGCCGGGTCCGGTGCGCGTGAAGAGAAGGCCGCGCCCGCCCGGGATGGCGTCGGGGTAGAGGTCCTCCCCGGGTCCCGAGGTGACGATCTTCCACGCACCTCCATTCTCGGCGACCCTCGAGATCGCGTCCTTGTCGGCGGGCCGGAAGTACAGCCATCCATCATCGCTCCATGCGAGGCCACTCGGGCCGTTCGCCATACCCGCGTCCACCAGCGTCACGGGTGGACCACCGGTCAACGAAACGACCTTGAGGCGCCCGGCGCTGATGAACGCCACGGAGGCTCCGTCCGGCGAATAGGCAGGGGTCCGAGCACCGTCGGTGCCGGGAATGGGCGCGGCGGTGAGCTCACCGAGGGGGCGGCGCCAGAGTTGGCTCACACCGCTCGATGTCCCGGCGAAGACGATCTGCGATCCGTCCGGGGAAAGGGCGACGGCGGCGCCGGGAATCGTCTGAAGATCGAGGTTCTGCGGCAGGGGAATCTCGAAGCGCCCGACCTGCAGGTGCGGCTCCGGTCGAAGCACGGCCCAACCCGCGATGGCCGCAAGGAGCGCGGTGAGTGACGCGAAGACCACCGTCAGCCGCCTCCATGGCCCCGGCTGGGAAGGGGCGCCGACGTCTCCAGCCGTCGGACCATGTCGAAAGTCCCGATCGGCCAGGGCGGTCGCAAAGTCCTGCGCCCTCGTGAACCGGTCGGCGGGCACCTTCTCCAGCGCCCTTCGGATCGTCGCGTCCACGTTCTCGGGCACGGACTTCCGCTCCATCTTCGCAGACGGCACATCCCCGGTCACGATCTTCCCGAGCACCGCGTGCGGTGTGCTCCCCGTGTACGGGGGCTCACCGGTGAGCATCTCGTACAGCACGCACCCCAGCGCATAGATGTCCGTCGCCGGACCCACGTGTGCGTCCCCCGTCGCCTGTTCCAGGGACATGTAATGGGGTGTGCCGAGGCTGAGCCCCGTCTCGGTGAGCCTACCAGCTCGGGAAGCCCCCACGGCCAGCGCGATCCCGAAGTCCGAGATCACCGGCCTCCCCGCCACGAGGAGGATGTTCGCCGGCTTCACGTCGCGATGGATCACCCCGTGGTCGTGGGCATATGCCAGCGCCTCCGCCACGTCGGTGGCGATGCGGACGGACTCGTCCACGGGAAGTTGGTGGTCACGGTCGAGGCGCTCCCGGAGCGACTCTCCCTCCACGTACGGCATCACGTAGTAGAGGAAGGAGTCGGCCCGTGGAGCGGGAGGATGCCCGGGTGCTGCAGGTTGGCGGTGGTGCGAATCTCCGCCAGGAATCGCTCCGAGCCCACCACGGCCGCCAGCTCGGGCTTCAGCACCTTGATGGCGACCTTGCGGTTGTGCTTCAGGTCCTCGGCCAGGTAGACGGTGGCCATGCCACCCTGCCCGAGCTCCCGCTCGATCCGGTAGCGGTCGGTCAAGGCGGCGGCAAGGCGGGTGACTGCGTCCGTCACGGGGCTAGGGCGACGAGCGTCATGTCGGTGCGCAAAACCTCCGAACGTCTCGGACGTTCGACCGCGGGAGGGCGAAGGCTACCGTCGGCACGTTGAAGAGTCATCGGACGGATGGCAAGCGCCGTGTGATCGGCCTACCAGCTGGAACCAGAGAAGTCGTAGGAACAGCAGCTGAACGTCGCTGCCGCCACGATCCCAGCTACCACGAATCCGATCCCCGCCATGAGGAACAGGGTCCGACCGGGGTTGAGGTGCCGGATCCGTACGAGGGCGCTCGAAGCCGGTACGCGCACCTGCGGGTGCATGACGGTGTCATACGGCACGGCCATCCCCACCAGCACGGAATCTCCCTCCATTCGAGGGTAGTAGAGGGTCATCTTCCGGAGAGCGGTGGAGGAGGAGTCGCTCTGGACCTTCAGATCGAATCGGTCACCCTTCGGCGGTGCTTGGGTCAGCGGCACCCATCGGGTGGTGACGCATCCGGACGCGATCGCGACCACCGACAGTGCCATCAGCGTGGCCTCCGCCCGCCGCCAGAGTCTTCCGAGGGGTCTGTTCTTCGTGATCATGGCGTGTGCCTCCTGTCGCACGGGTATCCGGAGGCAGTTTAGGGAGGCCGCGCGGCGGGTTTCATACGCACCAGTACGTAGGACTCCCCGCCCAGCGTAGCCAAAGAGATCTTCCCCGTATCGCGAGGCCCTCGAAGCGGCGCCGGGAGCTCGAGGGCTGGCGTCCAGACCCGATCCTAGCGACACTCCGTACCATGTCGTGGATCCTGCTCCTGGCACCCCCTCTGGGCGTGCTGGTCATCTGGTGGGTGCTGAAACCCTTCAGCGACAACCCGCGCTTCGTGCGTGAGCTCTTCGAGGAGATGCCCGTGACCATGTTCGCGGCGAGCTCGATGGCCGGCGCGATCATCCTCTGGCTCGTCCTCCAGATCCTGGGGGCCTGGTAGTCACGTCCCGACTACCTTCCCGACGTCATTCCCTCCACGGCCCGCAGGCGCTCGTTCACCAGCGCCACCACGGCGGGCGTCGGCGCCTCGTCGCTCCCCTGCAGCTGCCCGTAGAGTCGCTCGAGGTCGCCGGCCAGACGATCGAGGGCCCGGTCCTGCTCGCGTCGTGAGGCGATGCTCGTGAGCGCGCGACTCAGGCGCATCGAGAGGTCGAACTGCTGCCGGAGGCCCGCGGCGGGCGTCTTCACGCGAGGATCCATCTTCACCGTCAGTGGGGCGGTGTACATCCGCCCGTCCACGGTGAGCCGCACGGTGTAGGTGCCCGGCATCGCGAGGGGGCCCCTCGGCTCGGGTCTCGTGCGGCCCGGGATCGCCGAGATCGGGTAGCGCTGCCTCACCCCCTCGGGGGTCGGGTAACGGAGATCCCAGACGAAGCGGTGCATGCCCCGCGTCGTGGCCAGGCGCTCGGGCGGCGCGATCCACAAGGGAGGCACGTTCTGCCCCTCCAGAGGCGGCTCGGGCGGATCATCGCTCGAGAACCGACGGATGACCGAGCCCCCGGCATCCACGATCTCTAGGATCACCGGCCCCCGAGGCGCCCCCGTGAGCCAGTAGTCCAGGATCGCCCCGTCCGGCGGGTTCTCCCCGGCGGGCTCGTCCGGGGGCAGCGGCGTGTCGGTCCAGTGTTGCGAGCGCACCCTCCACGCGTCCTCGGGACGGAAGAGCAGCGCCGGCCGCGTCGCCGTGCCCCCGCCCGGCGTCGCGTCGATCTGTCGCAGTGGGGTGACGTCGTCGAGGATCCAGAAGGCACGACCGTGCGTGCCGATCACGACATCGTTGTCCTTGATGACGAGGTCCCGGATGGCGGTCGCCGGCATGTTCAGACGGAGCGACTGCCAGCTCGCGCCGTCGTCGACCGAGAACCAGACGGCCTCCTCGAGCCCCGCGTACAGCAGACCCTTCCGCACCGGGTCCTCCCGGATCACGTTCGCGATCCCGAAGTCGGGCAAGCCGTGTGTGATCTCCGTCCAGCTCTCGCCCCCGTCGTGTGTCGCGTACAGGTGCGGCCTCATGTCGTCGAGACGCATCGTGTTCACGGCGGCGTACGCGGTGAGCGTGTCCGAGTGCGAAGCGTCCATGATAGAGATCTTGCTCCACGGCTTGTCGCGGAGCTGAGCAGGGGTCACGTCCTTCCAGGTGCCGCCGCCGTCCCGCGTGACCTGGATGAGCCCGTCGTCCGTGCCTACCCAGATCCAGCGGCCGTCCACGTACGACGGGGCGATCGTGTAGATCACGCCCGGATGATGGGCCGTCGCCTCCCGGGTGTCGGAGTACTTACCGACGTTGAGTGGAACGACCGAGTCCTTCCGGGTCAGGTCGGGGGAGATCTGCTGCCAGTGGCGCCCGCCGTCGCGCGTCTTCCAGAGCACGTTCGACGCGTAGTAGAGGGTGTGCGGATCCGTGGGCGAGAAGAGCAGGGGCTGCGTCCGGACGACATGGTAGTCGTCGCCGCCAAGGGGACGCGGGCCCACCTGCTGGACGTCACCGGTGCGCCGGTCGTAGCGGCTGACCCTGCCCCCGTAGACGATGTCCGGATCGAGCGGGTCGGGCGCCACGTAGCCGTACTCCTCGACACCGACCGGATGCCAGTCGCGGAACGTGATCGATCCGTCCCCGCTGCGGCTCGAGATGCACACCGAGCCGCTCTCCTGCTGGCCACTGCAGACCCGGTAGGGGAAGGCGTTGTCTGTGCTGACGTGGTACATCTGGCCGGTGGGCTGGTTGTACCACGAGCTGAAGGTCTCCCCGCCGTTCACCGTGATGACCACACCCTGATCCGCGGCCAGCACGATGACCTTCGGGTTCTTCGGATCGATCCAGATGCGCTGGTAGTCGTCGCCTCCGGGAGCCCCCCGGAACGCCTGGAACGTCCGGCCCGCGTCCGTGGATTTCCACGTGACGATGTTGGCCACGTAGACGACGTCCGGATCGGTGGGATCGACCTTCACCTCGTTGAAGTCACCGTCCCGCCCCCAGATCCGCGGGTCGGTCTGCACACGGCGCCACGTCAAGCCGGCGTCGTCACTCCGGTACATGCCGCCGAGCTCGCGCGGCGAGCCCACGATCGCGTACATGCGCGACGGCCGGCTCGGGGAGATCCCGATGCCGATACGGCCGAGTCCCTGCTCGCCCGTGGGGAGCCCCGTGCCGATCTCCTGCCACGTCGTACCCCCGTCCGTGGACTTGAAGAGCCCGCTCCCGGGCCCCGAGAAGACGCCGTTCTCCCATGGGCCCTGGCGCGCCTCCCAGAGCACGGCGTAGACGATCTGTGGGTCGGAGGGGTCGAAGGCCACGTCGGCGGCGCCGACGTCCGGGCCGTGATAGAGGACCTTCTCGAACGTTCGGCCCCCGTCCGTCGAGCGGAAGACGCCACGCTGTTCGTTCGGTCCGTACGGGTGCCCGAGCACCGCCACGAAGATCCGCATGGGATCGGTGGGATCCACGATGATCTGCGGGATCTGCTGACCGTCCTGGAGACCGAGGTGCGTCCAGTGCCCCCCGCCGTCGTCCGACCGGTAGACCCCGTCGCCCACGGTCAGATCGGGACGTTGCATCCCCTCGCCGCTCCCGACGTAGACGACATCCGGATTCGAGGCGGAGACCGCGACCGCCCCGATCGAGCCGGTCGGCTCGGAGTCGAAGATCGGCGTCCAGACCCGCCCGTAGTCGGTGGTCTTCCAGAGCCCTCCGTTCACGTAGCCCACGTAGAAGAGGCCGGGTCGAGACGGCACCCCGACCGCCGCCTTCGTCCGCCCTCCCCGGTGGGGGCCGATCATCCTCCAGTGGAGCTCCCGGTAGAGCGCGGGGTCGACCTGTTGAGCTCGGAGCGCCGGGGCGGGGAGCGCGGTGGCCAACAGGGCGGCGACGAGGACGAGAGAGGAGCGTCGGACGTTCATCTGCGGCTCCGGACGTGAAGCGGATGGGGAGTCCTTCCGTTGGTGTTCCCGGGGCGGGCCGGATATCCCCGAGTAGCGTGCGCCGACCAGGGTAACGCTCGGGGGCCGCTCCGACTAGAATGTGGTCTGCCGAACGTGGCGTCGCTCCCTGGCGCAGGGCCGCAGCGCGCGACGCCCACGCTCCAGACGACGACCCCTTTCCTTCGATGACCCCCTTTCTCCCATGACCCTCGTCCAGAACCGCCTGACCGATCTTTTCGAACGCCGATTCGGCGAGCCTCCGGGCGCGATCGTCGACCTGGCCGGAGATGGATCCAGCAGGAGCTATTGGCGTCTGACCGGCTCCGGCGGCGAATCCGTGGTGGGTGCGTTCGGACCGGACCACGAGGAGAACGAGGCGTTCTTCTCCTTCACCCACGCGTTCCACGGCATCGGGCTTCCCGTTCCCGAGCTCTTCGGCACGGATCCCGAGGTGGGCGTCTGGCTGGAGGAGGACCTCGGGGACACGACCCTGTTCCAGGCGCTGACCGCGGCCAGGGACCAAGATCCGTCCCGGTTTCCCGCCTCCATCGTCGAGCTGTACCGGGGCGTGGTGGAGCTGCTGCCGCGCTTTCAGGTGGAGGGTGCGGCCGTGGTCGACTTCAGCCGCTGCTATCCCCGCTCCGCCTTCGACCGCCGGTCGATGCTCTGGGACCTCAACTACTTCAAGTACCACTTCCTGAAGCTGGCCCAGATCCCGTTCAGCGAGGCGCGGCTCGAGGAGGACTTCCACACGCTGACCGAGTACCTCCTCGAGGTCCCGGGCGACGGATTCCTGTACAGGGACTTCCAATCGAGGAACATTCTGGTGCAGGAGGGGCGTCCGCGCTTCATCGACTATCAGGGAGGCCGGCGCGGACCGCCCCACTACGACATCGCGTCGCTTCTGTACGACGCGAAGGTCGACATGCCGGAGGCCGTGCGGGAGGATGTGCTGGACCACTATCTGCAGGCGCTCGCCCAGCACATGGAGGTCGACGAGGCCGATTTCAGGGCGCACCTGCGCGGGTACGTGCTCATTCGCATCATGCAGGCGATGGGCGCCTACGGGTATCGGGGGTTCTTCGAGCGCAAGCCGCGGTTCCTGCAGAGCGTGCCGTTCGCGGCGGCCAACCTGGGCCGGATCGTCGAAGCGGGTCTGCCGGTGGACGTGCCGGAGATGGAGCAGGCGTTTCGGCGCATCGCGGACGCGTGGGGTGCGGGCGCGGGTAGTGGCGTGAGGGGAAAGGAGGGTCTCTCCGTGCGGATCCGGAGCTTCAGCTACGCGGGCGGCTACCCCGAGGACCGCGACGGACACGGAGGGGGCTACGTGTTCGACTGCAGGGGCCTTCCGAACCCGGGGCGACTTCGCGAATACCGGAGCCGCTCGGGCCTGGACGACGACGTCGTGGCCTACCTGGAGGACGCCCCCGAAGTCGAGGCCTTCTGGTCCCACGTGCAGGCGCTGGCCGACGCGCACGTGGACGACTATCTGCGGCGCGGATTCGACCACCTGAGCATCAGCTTCGGCTGCACGGGCGGGCAGCACCGCTCCGTGTACTTCGCGGAGCGCCTGGCGAAGCAGCTCCGGGACCGGTACCCGAACGTCTCCATCCACGTCGAGCACCGAGAGCGAGCCCGATGGACGCGATGATCCTGGCGGCGGGTCTCGGGACCCGGCTGCGGCCGTGGACCGACGACCGGCCCAAGGCGCTCGTGCCCGTAGGGGGGCGCACCCTGCTGGAGCGTGTGGCCGAGCGTCTGGTGGCGGCCGGAGCCGACCGGCTCGTGGTCAACGTTCACCACCACGCGGACGACGTGGTCCGGTTCGTCTCGGCGTGGAAGCCCGGCGTGGAGGTCCGAATCAGCCGGGAAGATCCCGAGGCGCTCGAGACCGGAGGCGGGCTGATGCATGCCCGCGGGCATTTTCGCGGGGATGCGCCCTTCTTCCTCCACAACGTGGACGTGCTCTCCACGGTGGATCTCTCGGCGATGTATCGGGACCACCGGAGCGCCGGGGCGCTCGCCACCCTCGCCGTGAGCGCTCGGGAGACCACCCGCCCGCTGCTGTTCGACGAGCGGGGCCTCTACGGGCGGCGCCTGGCCGATGGGTCGGTGGAGGAGACACGGCGCCCCTCGGGCCCGACCCGGACGCTCGGGTTCGACGGCATCCACGTGGTCGACCCGCGCATCTTCGACCTCGTGGAGGAGCGGGGCCGCTTCTCCATCATTCCCGTCTACCTGCGCCTGGCCGGCCTTGGTCGGCGGATTCTGCCCTGGGACGTCGGAGACGCGCGCTGGATCGACGTGGGGACGCCGGAGCGGCTGGAGGAGGCGAGGAAGAGGGTCGGGGAAGGGCCCGACTGACGGATCAGCGAGAGAGCCCTTCTCGACGATCCGGGTTCGTACGCCGTACCAGGAGCCGGCGATCACCGTCGCTCCGTCGGTCCCTCCCACTTCGCCGATCGCCTTTTCTTCGATCGGCGAGCCCTCTGCGATCGACGCTCACGGCCACGACGGCCGCCCTGCGGACCATCCGACGGCGCTGACCCTGTCGACGCTCCCCGAACCTGCGGTCGTCGTATCGGTGCCGGTCACTCTCCCATTCGCCGTGCTCGCGTCGGTCGAACAAGCTCACCGTTCCGTCCAGGGGGGCGTCGCGCCCGTCGGGGCCGAGTCGCCACCAAAATGCACACTCTCCGGCTCGCGTCAAATTGCCCGCCAAAGGAAGGTCACGAGCCGATGCTGTCGGCCGTCACCGCGAGAAGGAGCGTCCTGCCCCCGCCGGTCGTTCCGGCGCCCGGCGAGGTCCCGAGCACGAGCGTCTGGCCGGGATGCACGTTGACGGTGGTCTGGAGGAGGACGTCGTTCCGGCCGTGCACGAGCCACACGTCCTGGAGCCGGATCACGCGCGGGTGGATCCAGTGGATCTCGGCGGAGACGAGATAGGGATCGGAGGAGCCCAGAAGACCCTGGCGCACCTTCGAGCCGTCGGTGGCGGAGACGTACGCCTCGCCCATGAGCCGGTATCCCTTGAACTGGAAGATCCTACGGAGCTCGGACTCGACCTCCGAGATCCCGGGATCCGACTCCTTGAAATCGTCCGCCTCGATGAGCCTGAAGTGCAGGCGCACGTCCGGCCGTGGCTGATCGTACTCCTTCAGCACCCGGTCGATCTTGTCGAGGTTGTCAGGGGTCTCGCGTACCGTCACGGCCGACGGGCCGGTGCTGATCTTGCCCGGATTCCCCTCTCGGTCCGTGAACACGTACGGCGAGATGAGGCTCGCGGCCTCTCCGGGCCCGATGTGTTGAAGCGGGAACGTCCGCGTGTCCAGCTCGGCGCCGCGCCGGCATCCGGCCGTGACGGCCACCAGCGTGAGCGCGCAGATCACGAATCGTCTCATGGTCGAGCTCCTCTTCAGAAATACCAGACGACGGTGACGTCCGGGTTGTCGGTCGGGATCACGGCGACGTCGTGCCCGGGCGCGGCCTCGACCGTGGGAAGCGCCTGGTTCGACAGAGCCGGGCTCGTGCCGACGCCGGGCGGGGCGGTCCGGGGCCCCCGGCCGTCTTCGCGGGCCAGGAGGACGAGGGCGGCGACGCCCGCCGCCACGGCCAGGGCCACCCACGGACGCCGCGCACGCGCGAGCCGACGACGTGACGGGTGGGAGGGAAGCTCGACGGGAGAACCATCCCCGCGAGCTTCTCCCTCCGCCCGAGAGAGGATCGCGTCGACATCGAGCTCGGGCGTCCGTCGTGCCAGCGCCCGGCCGAGCCACTCGGTCTCCTCGACGACCCTTCGGGCCGCCGCGGCGCACCCCTCGCACGTGGCCAGATGGCGCGTGAGGGGCGTATCGACATCTCCACGAAGCTCAGATATATCAGCAGTCAACAACATGTCCCGGAAGGACTTGCATCGCGTCATCGGAAGTCCTCGATCAGGTCGGCGTGGCTCTCCAGGATGCGCTTTCGGAGGGTTCGTCGAGCCTTGAACAGGTGAGCCCGGACCGAGACCGGCTCGATCCCGAGCATCTCCGCGATCTCCGGTGAGCTGAGCCCTTGCAGGTCGGCCAGATCGAAGACTTCGCGCTGGCGCTCGGGGAGCTCCCGGAAGAACGTCCGAACCAGCGCGCCGAGGAGCTTCCGATCGAGCGCCTCGTCGGCGGGCTCCGGGCGCTCGGGGGCGAGCTCCTCGACCCACGCGGGTCCGGCGGGCACCCGTACTCGCCGCTCCTCCCGTCTCCGTCGGTCGATGGCCGCGTTTCGCGTCAGGGCGTACAGCCACGTGGCGAAGCGAGCGGTGCCGCGGTAGCTCTCCAGACGCCGGATCACCTGCACGATCACATCCTGGGTCAGGTCCTCCGCCTCGGTGGGGTCGCCGGTTCGCACCAGCGCCCACCGCCGCACGATCGGGTAGGCGCGGGTGACGAGGGCTCGGAGGGCGCTTCGGTCACCCTTCTGCGCATTCCGGACCAGCTCCCGGGAGATTTCGCCGAGACCGGTGGCTCCGCTCACCCACGCTCCCCTTTCGGTGCGAGTTCCCCCATGGGACGACCGGGCGCCGCAGGGCGTTTACCCGAGCCCCCGCGACGACGACCCCGGGCAGACGTCCGGCGGCAATGTGCCGTTCCGTGGATGGGGGCCGCAACCGGACCGTGGGGCGGACAGAGCGTGCCGGAACGCCTTGCCGCGGGTGGCTTCGGCCGGCCATGTTCCTTGGGTTCCCCGGTGTGGCATCCCGGGTGTCGGGGGGCACCTCAGGGGCCCTCGCGGATGCCGCGCCGGCAGCGTCGTCGGTCTCGGCTCGGCCATCGTCACCCTCCGGACGCTCTGTCCGCCGCCGCTCGGGGCCACAGCAGGGAGGAGCTCGGGCGTGGGCGTGGGCATCGTACTGGATGGGAGATCTCTGACGCTGGAGGACGTCGAGCGCGTCGCTCGCGATCCCGACGTGGGCGTCTCACTCGCCCGCGATGCGCGGGACCGCGTCGAGGCCGCCCGTAGGTTCATCTCCGAGAAGGTGGCCTCGGGGGAGCCCGTCTATGGCGTGACGACCGGGTTCGGCCGCCTGGCCGACGTGGTGATCGTCCCCGAGGAGCGGACCGAGCTGCAGCACAACCTGGTGCGGAGCCACGCCTCCGGGGTGGGCGACCCGCTCGACGCTCCCGCCGTTCGCGCCCTGATGGTTCTGCGCGCGAATGCGCTCGCGCGGGGGAATTCGGGGTGTCGAGTCGAGGTGGTGGAGCGGCTCATCGACCTCCTGAACCACGGCATCAGGCCGTTCGTGCCCTCCTACGGCTCCGTCGGCGCGAGCGGCGACCTGGCGCCGCTCGCCCACGTGGCGCTCGCGCTCCTGGGCGAGGGTCGTGCGGAGCGGGGCGGGCGTTGGGCCGATGCCGCCGAGCACCTCGCGGACGTCGGGCTCGACCCGCTGAGCCTCGAGGCCAAGGAGGGGTTGGCGCTCATCAACGGAACGCAAGCCACCACGGGGCTCGGGATCCTCGCGCTGCGGGCGGCGGAGCGAGCCGTTGACACCGCCGACGTCGCCGGAGGGATGTCTCTGGAGGCCGTTCTGGGGACGCCCGAGGCCTTCAGGAAGGAGGTCCAGGAGGCTCGCCCCCACCGGGGGCAGGCCACGAGCGCGGCCCGCCTGCGGTCGCTCCTGAGGAACTCGGAGATTCGGGAGTCGCACCGGTTCGGCGATCCCCGGGTGCAGGACGCGTACGCGCTGCGGTGCATGCCTCAGGTGCACGGCGCGGCCAGGGAGGCGTTCGCCTACGTGCGCGGCATTCTGGAGACCGAGGCCAACAGCGCCACGGACAATCCGCTCGTGTTCCCCGAGGTGGGAGCGATCGTGAGCGGAGGCAACTTCCACGCCCAGATCGTCGCTCAGGCCCTCGACCTGCTCGCCATCGCCGCGGCCGACCTGGCGTCGATCTCCGAGCGGCGGATCGAGCGGATGCTGAATCCGGACCTGTCCATGGGGCTGCCGGCCTTCCTGGCGGAACGTCCGGGGCTCAGGAGCGGAATGATGATCGTTCAGGTCACGGCCGTGGATTGCCTCGCCGAGATGCGCGTGCTCGCCCATCCGGCCAGCGTGGACTCGGTCACGACGTCGGCCAACCAGGAGGATCACGTTTCGATGGGCATGGCGGCGGCGCGCAAGGCACGCCGGGCGGTGGACTGCCTCGAGCGCGTGCTGGCCGCCGAGCTCGTGTGCGCGGCCGAGGGCATCGAGCACCGCCGTCCACTGAAGGCCGGTGAGGGAGTGGAGGCCGCGTGGGCCGAGGTGCGGGCGCGGGTGGAGCCGCTCCACGAGGACCGGCCCATGTCGGAGGATCTCGAGTCGGTGGCGGCGCTCATTCGCGAAGGCGTCTTCGCGGCGGTCGCCGCGGGAGAAGAATGATGAGCACGAAGACCGGAAAGACGAGCAAGACCGAAAACGTGAGCACGAAGACCGAAAGGAGCGTTCGCGCCCCGCGCGGTACCACGCTGAGCTGCAAAGGCTGGACGCAGGAGGCCGCGCTCCGGATGCTGATGAACAATCTGGATCCCGAGGTCGCGGAGCGTCCCCAGGAGCTCGTCGTCTACGGGGGAACGGGCAAGGCGGCACGGAGTTGGCGCGCCTACGACGCGATCGTGCGCTCGCTGCGGGACCTCGAGGACGACGAGACGCTCCTGATCCAGTCGGGCAAGCCGGTGGGCGTCTTCCGGACGCATCGCCACGCGCCGCGGGTCCTCATCGCCAACGCCAACCTGGTGGGCCGGTGGGCCACGTGGGAGCACTTCCGCGAGCTCGAGCGCCGGGGTCTCATGATGTATGGGCAGATGACGGCCGGCTCCTGGATCTACATCGGCACTCAGGGGATCCTCCAGGGCACCTACGAGACGTTCGGCGCCATGGCCCACCGCCACTTCGGAGAATCGCTCAAGGGACGTTGGATTCTCACCGGAGGACTCGGCGGCATGGGCGGCGCTCAGCCGCTGGCCGCCACCATGAACGAAGGCGCGATTCTGGCGGTCGAGGTGGATCCCGACCGGATTCAGCGTCGGCTGGACACACGCTACCTCGACCGGGCCACCGAGGACCTCGACGAGGCGCTCGGATGGGTGCGGGACGCCGCGGCCGCGGGGCGGCCCCTGTCCGTGGGACTGGTGGGCAATTGCGCGGAGGTTCTGCCCGAGCTCGTGGAGCGAGGCGTCACCCCGGACATCGTGACCGACCAGACGTCGGCCCACGACCCGCTCAACGGATACGTCGCGCTCGGACTCTCCCTCGAGGAGGCCGCCCGGCTCAGAGCGTCCGATCCCGACGAGTACGTACGGCGCTCGATGGAGTCCATCCGGATCCACTGCGAGGCGATCGTCGCCATGCAGTCGGCCGGAGCCATCGCGGTCGACTATGGCAACAACCTGCGCGGCGCGGCGCGGGACGCGGGCTTCGCGGACGCGTTCGCGTATCCCGGCTTCGTCCCGGCCTACGTGCGAGACCTCTTCTGTGAAGGGAAGGGACCCTTCCGGTGGGCGGCGCTCTCGGGCGATCCCGCGGACATCCACCGCACGGACGACCTCGTTCTGAACATGTTCCCCGAGGACGAGCACCTCTGCCGCTGGATCCGGATGGCACGGGACAAGGTGGCGTTCCAAGGCCTGCCGGCACGCATCTGCTGGCTCGGCCAGGGCGCACGGGCGCGCTTCGGAAAGGCCATCAACGACCTCGTGGCGTCGGGAGAGATCAGCGCGCCGATCGTCATCGGACGCGACCATCTGGACACTGGTTCGGTCGCCTCGCCGTTCAGGGAGACCGAGGCCATGAAGGACGGCAGCGACGCGGTGGCCGACTGGCCCGTCCTGAACGCCCTGCTGAACACGGCCTCGGGCGCCAGCTGGGTCTCGTTCCACCACGGAGGAGGGGTGGGCATCGGCAACTCGCTGCACGCCGGGCAGGTGCTCGTGGCGGACGGGACGCCCGAGATGGCCCTGCGGATCGAGCGCGTCCTGACGAACGATCCGGGCATCGGGGTGGCCCGACACGTCGACGCCGGCTACGAGCTGGCTCGTGAGACCGCGCGGCGCGCCGGACTGAAGATCCCGATGACGGAAGCGGACCGCTGAGGAGAGGAGCGGATCCATGAGCTCGTGCGACCTCCTGATCCGGGGAGGCCACCTGGCGACCATGGTGGCCAACGGGGATCCGTACGGCGTCGTGCGGGACGGGGCGATCGTGATCGACAGCGGCCGCATCAGCTGGGTCGGTCCGGAAGCCGAGCTACCGCCGGCGGTCGCACGCACCCCCGCCGCGTCGTGGAACGCGCGGGGCCGGTGGGTGACGCCCGGTCTCGTCGACTGTCACACGCATCTGGTCTTCGGAGGGAACCGGGCGAGCGAATTCGAGGCCCGCCTGGGAGGTCTCACCTACGAGGAGATCGCACGGGCGGGAGGGGGGATCCTTTCGACCGTCTCGGCGACCCGCGCAGCATCGGACGACGACTTGCTCGAGACGGGTCGGGCGCGCCTCTCGGCCATGTGCTCCCACGGTGTGACCACCGCCGAGATCAAGTCGGGGTACGGCCTCGAGCTGTCCACGGAGCTTCGCATGCTCCGGGTGGCGCGCGAGTTGGAGGCGGCGCTCCCGGTGACGGTGCAGACGTCGCTGCTCGGTGCGCACACCCTCCCACCGGAGTTCAAGAAGGACCGCGACGGCTACGTCGATCTCGTGTGCACCGAGATGATCCCGATGGCCGCGTCGGAGGGCCTGGCCGACGCCGTGGACGCCTTCTGCGAGCGAATCGCCTTCACACCGGAGGAGGTCGGTAGGGTCTTCGAGGCTGCCGAAGCCCACGGGCTCCCCGTTCGGCTGCATGCCGACCAGCTCTCCGACCTGGGGGGCGCGGCGCTCGCCGCACGGCATGGAGCCCGCTCGGCCGATCACCTCGAACACGCCTCGGAGGACGGAGTTCGGGCGATGGCCGACGCCGGCACGGTCGCGGTGCTCCTCCCCGGGGCGTTCCACTTCCTCGGGGGCGGACGGAGACCCCCGGTCGCCTCGATGCGAGCTTCGGGCGTCGAGGTCGCGGTCGCGTCGGACCTGAATCCGGGTACCTCACCCGTCGTGGCTCCCCTGGTCGTGCTCAATCTCGCCTGCACGCTGTTCGGCCTCACGCCGGAACAAGCCCTGGCCGGCATGACGCGCGTCGCTGCGCGGGCGCTCGGCCTGGAAGACGAGATCGGAACCCTCGAGGTCGGCAAGAAGGCCGACCTGGCCGTCTGGGATGTCCGGGAGCCCGCCGAGCTCTCCTACTGGCTCGGGGCGAATCCGTGCGTGCGCACGGTCCACGGAGGAATCCTCGGAACCGAGCGGGTGGGGTGACGACGAGAGGGCCCGCGCTCGGTCACCGAACGCGGGCCCTCCCCTCGAGATCCGCTCGTCCCGGACTCAGCCGGGCGTCAAGAGCCGCCGCGACCCCGGCTTCTTCCGCTGGTGCGCGCACCCGTGGAGCGACTACGCGTGGGTGAGCGGCTGCTCGCCGAGGAGCGACCGCTCGTCGCCGGGCGACTGCGGGCCGCCGGCCGGCTCGGCGCCGAACGGGCGGCGGGCCGGGACGGCGCCGACGAAGCTCGCTGCCTCGGCTGCACGCTCGCGCGGGAAGGCGCCGCACGCGTCGTGGGCGCCCTCATGGTCGGCGTACGCGCCGACGGCGCAGCGCTCCGCGAGGGAAGGCGCGCCGAGGGCGTGCTCCTGGGTGACGCCGCGCGGCTGGACGGGGTGCCCCGCGTGGCTGGAGCGACCCGGCTCGACGGGGTCCCCCGCGTGGCCGGAGCGATCCGGCTGGACGGCGTACCCCGGGTCGCCGGAGCGACCCGGCTCGACGGCGTCCCTCGGGTAGCCGGATCGGCGCGACCCGACGGAGTCGCCCGGGTCGACGGCGCGGAACGGGTCGTCGGAGCAGCGCGGCCGGAGGGGCTCGCTACCCTGGACGATCCACGCGCCGAGGGCGCGGATCCGCGGACGGCTCGGTCGGAGGGTCGGCTCGGGCTCCGCACCGCGCCCTGACGGCCCGACGTGGGCGACCTCACGGCTCCCCGCGAAGCGGTCGTGTTCGGACGGGCCGGGCTGCGCACGGCCGGGGCTTCGGTTCCTCCGCGCATCACGGCGGGCCGGGCCCGATCCGAGGGCCTCGTCGACCGAGCCGGGGCTCGCACTGTCGCGTTGCGTCCGCCCACCGCCCCACGAGTCGCAGCCGTGCGTCCGCCCAGCGAACCGCGCGTCGCCGCCGTGCGCACGGCCGGGCTCACCGAAGCGTCGGCGCGGCGCCTGGCCGTCCGATCCGTACGGCCGGCCGGGTCTTCCTTGTAGGTGGGGCCATAGGGCGACAGCGGCGAGGGCCGGTAGATCGCGGTGCCGCGCCGGCCGCCATAGCCGTACACGTACCGCGTGCGGCCCCAGCCGTATCCGTTCCGCCAGCTGCCGTAGCGCCGGCCCCAATACCCGTCCCAATACGGTCCCCACGGATCGACGGACCAATACGGGCCCCAGGGCGCGAAGTACGGGTCGCCCCAGTAGGTCGACACGTAGATTCCGCTACCGCCGTACCACCCCCACCACGGACGGTAGGCGCGGACTCCGAACGCATAGCAGTCGTCATACCACCCGTCGTAGCCCCAGGAGTCGTACCAGAAGGGGTCCGAGCACGAGTACGCGGCGTAGGCATGATGCCGCAGGACCCCACGTCCCCACCCCCGGTGCACGTCGGAATAGATCCCGTAGGGCGATGCGGCCCACGGTGTCCAGCTGCCGAAGCCCAGGGATGCCCCGAAGAAGAGGGAGCCGGGATGGAACGTCGAAACACCGAGCCCGAAGGTCACGCCGTCGAACAAGGATCCGACGCCCATGGAGAAAGACACGCCGGTCTGGGCGCGGCCGGCAGTGGCGGAGAGCATCAGCGCCGTCGCCAGAGTCAGGGTCGTTCGAGTCGCGGTACGCACGGTGTCCTCCCTTCGAGTTGGCCTACCTCCTTTGTTGCACGGGGTATGCCAAGACGGGCCGCATGCTGTAAATGGCACGACAACAACGACTTGGACTCATAAACGTCCAACGCGCGCCCATCCATGTGTCCGATGTTGGTGACACATCGAGGTCGTCTCCGAGACACGATCGAGGACCCCGATCGAGCCCAATCGGAACGTCGCGACGAAACAACGAGGGCCCGGGGGCGTAAGAGGTTTCGGAACCTCCCTGTGGCATCCCGGGTCGTTTCAGGTAGATTGATCGTATCCTGAACGAAGGGATGATTCGAACCCCCCGCCTTGATCTGCGGGGGCGAAGGTTGAAAGTTACGGACGTCCATCGACGCTCGGCGTCGACTCCAGCGGCCCTCTCGGCCCGACTGATCGGACTCGTTTCACCTTCTCCGAACTCGGAGCTTCCTCCCGAAGGCGCATGACCACCTAGGAGTCATGGCGCCGTTCCCGGTAAACATGGGTTCAGACGTGCCCGAATCGCCAGAGACTCACATGGGCGACGGGGAACAGTCCAAGTCGCGACGCGGCAATCGTGGCCGCCGGCGTGGACGTCGCTCCCGTCGCAAGCGCTCCCAGAGGTCCAACGGGGGCGGCAGCGGAAATGGAAACGGAAGTGGAGACGGCGGCGACGACGCCGACGTGACGCTTCCAGACAATCCCGAGGAGCTCGCTCAGGAGTCTCGGCCTTTGGGCCTCCTGGAGGTCCTGAACAGCGGCTCGGGGTTCATTCGCCTTCGCGAGGCAGGCTACACGCCGAGCCGCGACGACATCTACGTCAGCGCCCGGATCGTCCAGAAGTTCGGCCTGCGCACCGGAGACGAGCTGATGGGGGTGGCGGGGCGCGCCCCCCGGAACGGCAAGAGCCCGCCTCTGGCCTACCTCCATCGCGTGAATGACCGGGATCCGGAAGAGCTGCGGCGACGACCGGATTTCCAGCGCCTGAGCGCGATGCACCCCGATCAGCAGCTCAAGCTGGAGTGCGGCCGCACGGTTCGTGGGCAGCCGGACTACACGAACCGGGTCATCGATCTCTTCTGTCCGTTCGGGAAGGGCCAGCGCGCCCTGATCGTCGCGCCTGCCAAGGCCGGCAAGACCACGGTCCTGCAGGCCGTGGCCGAAGGGATCGTGACGAACAACCCCGAGTGCCATCTGATGATCCTCCTGGTGGACGAGCGTCCCGAGGAGGTCACGGAGATGGAGGCATGCGGCTTCGGCGAGGTGATCTCGTCGACGTTCGACCGCTCCGCGGACCGTCACACGCAGGTCGCCGAGATGACCCTCGAGCGGGCGCGCCGCAGGGTGGAGATGGGCGAGGACGTCGTCATCATCCTCGACTCGATCACCCGCCTGGCCCGGGCGCACAACACGGTGGAGGAGGGAAGCGGGCGGACGCTGTCCGGCGGCCTCGACGCCCAGTCCCTCGAGAAGCCGAAGCGCTTCCTCGGGAGCGCGCGCAAGATCGCGCCGGACCAGGGTGGGGGATCCTTGACCATCATCGCCACGGCCCTGGTGGACACCGGCTCCCGCATGGACCAGGTGATCTTCGAGGAGTTCAAGGGCACCGGCAACAGCGAGCTCGTGCTCTCTCGTGAGCTCGCGGACAAGCGGATCTACCCGGCGATCGACCTCGCCGCCTCCGCGACGCGGAAGGAGGAGCTCCTGCTGGACGACGACGCGCTCTGGCTCTCCAGAGCCATGCGCCGTCAGCTGGCCGGCGTGGGCTCCACCGACGGGATGCAGGAGCTGCTCAACATCATGCGGAAGACGAGCACGAACCGAGACCTCATCAGCTGGGCGCGCCAGCAGCAGGATTGATCGGAAGCGCCGACCGCCTCATGGCCTCAACGGGCGGCTGAGGCCCCGGAGTCGGCGGGAGCCGCGCGCGGGGACCCGGAATCCGCCGGTGCGGAAGGGTTCGGTGCCATGCTGTCGGTCACGAGTTCCGCGAGCCGGGTGAGGCTCTTTCCCAACTCGCGGCCCTGTGCCCGATGCATGGCCAGGGCCCAATACCCCATCAGGGGGTTGTTTCCGAAATCCCCACGCTCGACCCAGGAGACGCGGGTGCCGCCCTCCGCGGGCTCGAGTCTCAGCGACCCCTCGGTCCGCATCGTATTGTGCTGCACCGAGACCCGATAGCGAACCAGACGCGGCGGCTCGGCCTCCACGATCTCGAAGGCGCCGTCCCCCAGGTTCGGGTCGTCCCAGGCCATGCGCGCTCCCGGCCCCGTGGCCGGCCCCGAAGTGACCAGTCCGGAATCGGGCCAGGGTGTCCAGCTCTGCCATCCCTGCGGTGATTCGAGCAACGGGAAGATGCGCTCCGGCGAGGCGGCGATAACGAGCGTCTGGTCCGCCTCCCAACGACCCGAGAGCAGGAACCCGACGAGGAGGAACAGAATGAGCAGGCCCGCGCCCGTGCCCAGGACGCGCGCACCGAGACTGCCGGGCGACCTCACGATGCCTTCCTCCCGTCTTCCGTGCCCCGGTCGGGCAGGCTCCGCAGAACCTTCTCGAGCGTGGGCCAGACGTTGTGGGCGACCTCGATCTCTCCCTTCGCGGTCGGATGGATGCCGTCCGCCTGATTCAGCGCCGGAATGCCCGCCACGCCCTGAAGGAGAAACGGCACGAGCGCGACATGACGCTCGCGCGCGACCTCCGGGAAGACCCGACGGAACCGAGCGGTGTATGTGGGTCCCAGGTTGGGTGGCGCTTCCATGCCCACGAGGATGATCTTCGCGGCCGGATACTTGGCGCGCGTGTCGTCGATGACGGCGCGCAGGTTGGCGGCCAGGGCGTTCGGATCCTGCCCTCGCAGGCCGTCGTTGGCTCCGAGCTCGATCACGAGAACGTCCAAGGGGGTGCGGAGGATCCACGGTAGGCGGGCGAGACCGTCCGCGCTGGTATCGCCGGAGACCCCGGCGTTGACCGCGCGAATGGGCATCCCCGCGGAGTCGGCGAGTTCCGCCAGGCGCGATACGTAGGTATCCTCCTCGCGGGCCAGTCCGAGGCCTGCGGTGAGGCTGGTCCCCAGGAAGACGACGACCGGGCGACCGTCGTCGGCGACGGAATCAGCCGGTGCGCCCGCCGTGGGATGTTGGTCCGAAGGCGTGTCCGCCTCGGGTTGCGAGGGCGCGCACGCCAGCATGAGGACGCACAGGAGAACAGAGAGGCGGGTCCGCGTGATGATCATGGCCGAGGGGCTCGAGAAGACCTATACGAGTGGCGGGCGCCCCTTGCAGGTGTTGCACTCCCTCGATCTGGAAGTGGCGTCCGAGTCCTTCGTCGCCGTGGTCGGGCCGTCCGGGAGCGGCAAGACCACCTTGCTCGGTCTGCTCGCCGGTCTGGACGAGCCCACGGCGGGCCGGGTGCAGCTCGACGGCCAGGACCTGTTCGCTCTTACCGAGGACGAGCGGGCGGAGTTTCGTGCGCGCTCCGTGGGGTTCGTCTTTCAGACCTTCCACCTGCTGCCCACGCTGACGGCGCTCGAGAACGTCCTCGTCCCCCTCGAGCTGCGTGGCCGGGGCCGGGAGGCCAGGGATCGTGCGGTATCCCTCCTCGAGCGGGTGGGCCTGGGGGATCGCATGAGCCACTACCCGGCCCAACTCTCCGGAGGGGAGCAGCAACGCGTGGCCTTGGCCAGGGCCTTCGCCAACGAGCCCAAGATCCTCTTCGCCGACGAGCCGACGGGTAACCTGGATCTGGAGACCGGGGCGACGATCGTGTCCATGCTGGAAGAGCTCAACCGAGAGGCGCGCACGACCCTCGTTTTGGTGACCCACGACACGCAGATCGCCGGAAGGGCGCACCGCGTCGTCGGTCTGAAGGGCGGCCGAATCGTCTCCGACGAGTCGGGTCCGAAGAGCCCCGCGGGATCGTGAGACCGGCGTTCGCGGTTCGCCTGGCGCTGCGCGAGAGCCGCCACGGGCTGCGGCGGGTGGGCGTCTACACGGCGTCCATCGCCCTGGGGGTCGCCGCCCTCGTGTCCATCCACTCGTTCCGCACCGACGTGGCCCGGTCGGTCGAGGACCAGGCCGACGTCCTCCTCGGCGCCGACGCCAGGCTGTCCTCCAGCCAGCCACTGCCGGACTCGGTGGCCTCGGTGGTCGACTCTCTCGCGAAGGCCGGCGTGGACGTCTCCCGGGTCACGACCGTGATGTCGATGGTGATGGCGCCGACGAGCGGCGACGTGCGCCTCCTCCAGGTCCGCGCCGTCGAAGGTGGGTTTCCGTTCTACGGGCAGATGCGTACGCGACCCGAAGGCATCTGGAGCGCGTTGGGTCGGGAAGGCGGGGTGATCGTCGATCCCGCGGTCCTCACGCAGCTGAGGACCCGGGTGGGAGACAGCCTGGCCGTGGGTCGCGTGCGCCTCGAGATCCTGGGCACCGTAGAGGACCTCCCTACGGATCTGGGCTACGAGACGGCCGTGGGTCCCCGCGTCTACCTCTCCCACCAGGACCTCGATCGGGCCGGGCTCCTCGGCTTCGGGAGCCTCGCCCGGTACGAGGTCTACCTGCGCATCCCGGACAAGGCGGCCCGGGACGCGCTCGGGGATCGCTACCGGGATCGGTTCCGCGCGAGCCGGGTTCGCCTGACGTTCGCGGCCGATCAGGCCCATCGGTTGTCGCGAAGCGTTCAGTTCCTGGGCCGGTTCCTGGCGCTCGTGGGCCTCGGGGCCCTCCTGCTGGGTGGCATCGGCGTCGCGAGCGCCATTCACGTCTACATCCGCGAGAAGCGCACCAGCGTAGCCGTTCTCCGCTGTCTCGGGGCGACCCAATGGACGGTCTTTCTCGCCTACCTGATCCAGGCCGGAGCGCTCGGCTTGCTCGGGGCCTCGATCGGCGCGGCGGTGGGCGTGGGGGTGCAGCACCTCCTTCCCGTGGCGCTCGCCGGGGCCTTGCCGGTCGACGTCCACACCCGATTCTCCCCGGCAGCGGTCGGCGCCGGACTCGGCATCGGCGTGTGGGTGGCCCTGATGTTCGCGCTGATTCCGCTCCTTCAGCTCAGGGACGTGCCGCCTCTCCAGGCCCTTCGCCAGGACTTCGAGCCGACCGGGCGTCGCCTGGATTTCGTGCGGGTCCTCGCGTGGGCGGCGCTCGGCTCCAGCGTGCTGCTCCTGTGCGAGATCGAAGCCCCCGACCGACGCGTGGGACTCGGCTTCGCCGTGGCGCTCGGGGCCAGCCTCGCGTTGCTCGCGGGCATGGCGTGGGTGCTCATGCGCCTGACGCACCGGTACTTCCCGTCCCGGGCGGCCTACCCGGTGAGGCAGGGCGTGTCGAACCTGTTCAGGCCCCAGAACCAGACCGTGGCCGTGACGCTCGCGTTGGGCTTCGGCGCCTTCGTGGTGGGCACGGTGATGGAAGTCGGCTCGAACCTGATGGACGACCTGAGCGTGTCGTTCGGCTCGGGCCGGCCGAACGTGCTCCTCTTCGATATCCAGGCCGACCAGAAGGACAGCGTGATACGACTGCTGCCGCCGGCCAGCCGTGCTTCCGCGGAGGCCACACCCATCATTCCGGCGCGGATCGTGTCCATCGACGGGCGGACACCCGAGGAGCTTCGCCACGACACGGTTCGGGGAGAGCGCCCGGAGGGCTGGGCGCTCCGGAGGATCTACCGAAACACCTATCGGGCGCGGCTCGGGCCGGCCGAGACGCTGGTAGCGGGCCGGTGGTGGGACGGCACCCCGGGGTCCGAGAACGGTCGCCGCGTGGACGCGAAGGGCCTCGCCCGGGTCTCGCTCGAGGACGGGATCGCGAGTGACCTGCACGTGGGGCTCGGTGATCGCATCACCTGGAACGTGAGCGGCGTACGGATCGAGTCGATCGTGACCAGCCTGCGCTCGGTCGAATGGAGTCGCCTCGAGCCGAACTTCTTCGCCGTGTTCGAGCCCGGCACGCTTGACGATGCTCCGCAAACGTTCGTCGTGCTCGCTCGCGTGCCCGACGAACCGGAGCGCTCCGAGCTCCAGCGGAGTCTCGTGGGTCGCTTCCCCAACGTCTCCGTGCTCGACTTCTCGCGCGTCCAGCAGGCGGTCGACGCGGTCCTGTCACGTGTGCGCCAGGCGGTTGCGTTCCTCGGATTGTTCAGCGCGCTCGCCGGGATCCTCGTCCTCGTGGGCTCCCTTGCCACGTCCCGGGTCCAACGCCTGAGGGAGGGGGCGCTGCTCAAAACGCTGGGTGCACGGAGGCGTCAGGTTCTCATCGTCCTGCTGACCGAGTATCTGGCGCTCGGCACGCTGGCGACGGCGACCGGTCTCGTGCTCGCGTGGACCGCTTCGGCCATCGTCGTGCCGAGAGTCTTCCAGCTCGAGTTCAGCACCCACTTCGGGCCCCTCGCGATGATCTGGCTGGTCGTCGCGGGCGTCACCGTGTCCGTCGGCCTCATCGGGAGCCGGGGACTGTTGCGCCGAGCTCCGCTCGCGGTGCTTCGGGAGGCCCCTGAGTAGCGGCTCCGCGAGGAGCTCGCTCCGGCGTCTTCCGTCAGACCGCGTGGGAGGCCAGGGCCTCGGCGGGCACCTCGACCGACACCTCGTGGCGGCATCCGTCACACGAGAGCGGATGCGGGCTGCGCAAGCGGCCGGGGCTCGCCGACAGGCTCCCGCCGCAGCGCGGACAGCTCCCGCGCACGGCCTCGAGCGAGAAGTGCTCCTGCCAGCGTCGACGCGCGAGGATGATGCCGGTGGCCAGCACGCCCAACACCCACGGCGCATGGGGCGGAATCACCGCCACGGCAGGGGCCACGACGAAGGTGATGAGGAGGATCCTGACCACCCCCCTGACGCGCCAGGACTTTGCGCGCGGACGCAGCTCCAGGGTGGCGGCGGTGGGCTCGAACCCGAAAAGGACGACGCGAGCTTCGGCCTCGAACGGATCGAGCCGCGAGGAGGATTCTTCTGGCTGGGTCACGGAAGACCGGCTCCGGTGAAGCTGAAATGTCCGGCCGGTACCGAACTCCGCGAGGATATGTTCCGCCGTCTTCGGTCAGGCCCCGCTCGCGAAGGCCCGGAGACGCTCTCCGGCGGACCTCAGCGTCTCCACACGCTTGCAGAACGCGAAGCGAACGAGGCTCCGCCCTCCTCCCTCGCGGCGGAAGAAGCTCGATCCCGGCACGGACGCCACGCGAGCCTCCCGTGTAAGGCGCTTGGAGAAGGTGGTGTCGTCCTCGTCGCTCAGGGCGGAGAAGTCCGCGAGCACGTAGTAGGCGCCCTCCGGGGCCGCGCAGGCGAACCCCGCGTCACGGAGCGCACCGACCAGCACGTCGCGTCGCTCGCGGTAGGAGGCCTCCATGTCCCGGTAGTAGGCGGCGCCCAGCTCGTCCAGGCCGACCGCGCACGCCTCCTGGAGCGGCGCCGGCGCGCCCACGGTGAGGAAGTCGTGCACCTTGCGGATGGCGCCGGTGAAGGCCGGCGGCGCCACGATCGTGCCCACGCGCCATCCGGTCACGCTGAAGGTCTTGGACAGGCCGCTCACCGTGACGGTCCGCTCGCGCATGCCGGGCAGGGTCGCGAGCGGCACGTGCTCCCCTTCGTACAGGATGTGCTCGTAGATCTCGTCGGTCACGGCGATGACGTCGTGCTCTCGACACACCTGGGCGACGGCATCCAGCTCGTCGCGGTCGAAGACCCGTCCCGTCGGGTTGTTCGGTGTGTTCAGCACGATGGCCCGGGTCTTTGCGCTCACGACCGAGCGGAGCCGGTCGGGATCCAGCCGGTACCGGGGAGGCTCGAGGGGCAGGAAGACCGGCCTCGCGTCGCAGAGCACCGCATCCGGTCCGTAGTTCTCGTAGAACGGCTCGAGCACCACGACCTCGTCGCCGGGCTCCACCAGGGCGAGCATCACGGAAGCCATCGCCTCGGTCGCGCCACAGGTGATCGTGATCTCGCGGTCTCCCTCGACCTCCATCCCGTAGAGACGACGGTACTTGCGTTCCAGCGCCGCGCGCAGGCGGGGCGATCCCCAGGTGATGGCGTACTGGTTCACGTCATCACGGATGGCGCGGCACGCCGCCTCCTTGAGCAGCTCCGGAGCGGGAAAGTCGGGGAAGCCCTGGGCCAGGTTGATCGCGTCGTGCTCGCGAGCGACCCGGGTCATCTCGCGGATGACCGATTCGGTGAACGCGTGGGTGCGTGTGGCGGTGCGCGTAGCGGCGTGGGGTGGCGTCATGCGCGTCGGAGGGCGAAGGAAACGGGCCGGGCGCTCGTGGCGCCGGTTGGAACGTCCGTGTAGGATACGGTCGCTTCCACGATCATCGCGAACCGACCGCCGGAATGTCCATGTCGAAGCCGTGTGTCCCGCCAATCCTGCTGCCCTTGCTCGCGGCGCTGGTGCTGAACGATCCGGCTCCCGCCGCCGCCCAGGCGGCCCCCCTGGTTCTGGAGATCCAGGGAGGAGCCTCGATTCCGGTCGGCTCCCTGCGCAGTGGCAGCGCTCCGGGGGAAGGCACGAGCGCAAGCCGAAGCTTCGGTGTGGACTTCGCGCTCTCGGGCTCCGGTCGGCGCACGATCTACGTCGGATTCAGCCAGCACCGGTTCGGGTGCGCCGCCGCCGGATGTCCCTCCGGGGAGCTGTACGTGGCGACGGGCCTGGACTTCGGCACGCGCGTGAGCCTGCTCCGCTCGGGGCCGGTGAACCCCTGGATTCGTCTCGGGGCCGTGACCACCCGGGTCGAGATGCCCCCAACGTCCGCGACTCCGGCCGGAGTCTCGAAGCTGGGGATCGGAGGCGACGTGGGCTTCGGGGTCTTTCTCGGGACTTCGCGAGCCATCGCGCTGAATCCGGCGGTCCGGCTCACCGCGGTCAACACCGGCCTGCCCGGAGGGGGAGTCCTGCGCATGCGCTATCTGGTGGCGGATCTGTCGAT
This sequence comes from uncultured Gemmatimonadaceae bacterium, assembly GCA_964630935.1. GTDB lineage: Bacteria > Gemmatimonadota > Gemmatimonadetes > Longimicrobiales > Gaopeijiaceae > SZUA-318. The sequence goes on from CAZVYM010000045.1 coordinate 26,437, forward strand.
CGTCGTGGCGTTCTGAGACGCGGGCCGCCGAAGGGAAGGCGCGTCCCGGGTCACTCCGATTCCGTCCGGTCCTCCGGTGAGCGTCCTTCGAACATCGCCCGCAGGTCGGCCAGGCAGGAATCCATGGCGGCGACGACCTTGGGATCGAACTGACGGCCCGACTGCGCCCGGATCTCACGAACGGCATGGTCCCAGGCGTGCGCCCGACGGTACGGTCGATCGCAGGTCATGGCGTCGAGGGTGTCGCAGACCGAGGCGACCCGGGCCGCGAGGGGAATCTCCTCGCCCGAGAGACCGTCGGGATAGCCGGCTCCGTCCCACCGCTCGTGATGCCAGCGGACGACGGACAGGACGTCCTCGTCGTCGAGGATGGACTCCAGGATCCGGCCGCCGAGGCTCGGATGCTCCTTCATCTGCCGGAGCTCGTCCGGGGTGAGGTCTCCCTCCTTGTGGAGGATGCGATGGGCGACGCCGACCTTGCCGAGGTCGTGGATCTCGCACGCCAGGCGCAGCGAGGGCCCCGCGATCGACGCACCGTCGTGATCACCGAGCGCCGCGGCCACACGCTCCGCGTAGGCGGCGACCCTCAGACCGTGCCCATGCTTGCACGGGTCGTGGAGCTCGGTCGCCACGGCGAGCGCACGCACCGCGGCCAGGACCGTCTCCGTGGCACGGGCTTCGCGCGCGCGCGCGGTCACGGTCGGCCCGTGCCGATCCGTCCACGCCCGAAGCATCCGCTCTCTCCGCTCCAGCGCGTCGACGAGGTGTGCCCGCAGGTCGGCCACACCGAACGGCTTGACGAGATGCCGGTCGGCGCCGGCGTTCAGGGCCTCTGCGGCGGTGCGGGTGTCGTGGAGCTCCGTGATGACCAGGATCTGGGTCGCGGGCCAGCGGGCCTTGACGGCCGCCACGAGCTCGACCCCGGGCGCTCCCGGCAGGTGCAGGCCCGTCACGACGGCATCGAATTCCCGATCGAGGGCCCCCAGCCCGGACATGACGTCGCCGACGTCGACGACCTGAAACCCCTCGCTCCCGAGATAGCTCGTGACGAGCGAGCGCACCTGGCGATCGCTCTCCACCACGAGCACGCGGCGACCGCCACCGAACCCGGTGATGCGGCGGGGCAGGAGCGCGGGAGGCGGCGGGGTCCGGCCGATCTCTTCGGCGGGGCGCGGGTAGTCCGACGATTCGTTCGACGCCGGCTCGGGCGACCGATCGGCGGTCTCGGACAGGGTGGCCGCGTACTCCGACGTCGACGCGCCGAAGAGCCGCACCCGGTTCCGTCCTTCCCGCTTGGCTCGGTAGAGCGCGTCGTCGGCCGCCGCGATCAGCTCGTCGGGCGATCGCATGTCGGGGTGGTAGGTCGCCACGCCGGCACTCACCGTCAGGTGACGGCCTTCGTGAAGCTCGGTCGTGGCGAGCGCGGCGCGAATCCTGTCCGCGAAGATCAGGGCGCCTTCGGTATCCGTTCCGGTCAGCACGGACAGGAACTCTTCGCCCCCGAAGCGGCTGGAGAGGTCCATCCGGCGGGTCGTCGGGTCCAGGATCGCTGCGAACTCGCGCAGCGCGGCATCTCCGGCCGCATGTCCCCACTGGTCGTTGTAGCTCTTGAAGCGATCCAGGTCGAAGAGCACCACCGAGAGACGCCTGCCGCGTTGCGCCGCGCCGAACGCGTTGTCGAGGAAGGCGCGCGCGTGGCGGCGATTCGGAAGCCGTGTCAGGAGGTCCGTGAAGGCCATCTCCTCGACGACGGCACGATCACGGTGCAGCTTCTCGGCCAACCAGCCGATGCCGAGGGCGAGCCCGAGGTAGGCGACGACGACGCCGAGCAAGACGGACGGGATGGTCCGCTCGAGCCACAGGGCGAGGACCTGCGTGACGGCCAGGGTCGCCATGCCCGCCGCCAGCGCGGTCGCGACGCCCCTCCAACCGCGGTAGTAGGCCAGGAGAAAGGCCGGTACCAGCGCCAACAGCCACAAGAGCGCTGCGTAGCTCCCGAGGCCGGCGGGTGCCTCGAGGGCACCCGCGACGGGAACGATCAGCGCTGCGAGCGACAGGACCAGGGCCCGCGGGGGCACCGCGCGCGGGGCATACTCTGTGGGCATGGTAGCCCAAGTTGCCCGAGGAGATTGACGGGGGCAAGACGAGCTTCGTCGAAGG
>CAZVYM010000046.1:0-7034 GCA_964630935.1 uncultured Gemmatimonadaceae bacterium
CGCATCCAGTTCACCCCGGACCTGATGCCCTCGGACATCACCGGGACCGACATCATCCAGGAGGACGCCGACACCGGCCGGCGTGAGATGGTGTTCGCTCCGGGGCCGGTGTTCGCGAACATCATCCTGGCCGACGAGATCAACCGGACGCCGCCGAAGACCCAGGCCGCGCTCCTGGAGGCGATGCAGGAGCACCGAGTCACCGTGCAGGGCCGCACCTACACGCTCGACGAGCCGTTCTACGTGTTCGCCACGCAGAACCCGATCGAGCTGGAAGGCACGTATCCTCTGCCGGAGGCGCAGCTCGACCGGTTCATGTTCGAGATCGTCATCGAGCACCTCGACCTCGACGAGGAGCTCGAGGTGGTGCGGTCGACGACCGGCATCCTCGAGCCGACGTTCAGCCACGCGGTCACCGGACCGGACCTGGTCGCGTTCCAGAGGCTGGTGCGCAGAGTGCCCGTGTCGGAGGAGGTGCTCCGCTACGCCGTGGCGCTCGCCCGGACCAGCCGTCCCGGCGACGGCGCCCCCGAGTTCGTCGGGCGGTGGGTGGCGTACGGAGCGTCCGTGCGCGCCGCGCAGTACCTCGTGCTCGGCGCGAAGGCGCGGGCGCTCACGCGGGGACGCTACCACGTGACCTTCGACGACATCCGGGAGCTGGCGCACCCGGTCATGCGCCACCGGGTGCTCACCAACTTCCACGCCGAGTCCGAGGGCCGTACGCCCGGGGAGCTGGTCGACATGCTCCTCGAGGCCGTCCCGCTGCCCTCGTCGGGGATGTAGCCCATGCCCGCCCGCTCCCGCGCCCATGCCTACACGGCAGGAGCCCAGTTCCTCGATCCGGCCGTGCTGGCCCGTATCGACAACCTGGAGCTCCTGGCGCGCACGGTCGTGGACGGGTTCCTCACCGGGCTCCACCGCTCGCCCTACCTGGGGTTCAGCCTCGACTTCGCCGAGCACCGCCCCTACATGCCGGGCGACGACATCCGGGGCATCGACTGGCGCCTATGGGCGCGCACGGATCGCCACTACATCAAGCTCTACGAGGCCGAGACCAACGCGAACTTCGTGATCCTGCTGGACGTGTCGCGCTCGATGGCCTACGGGAGCGGAGAGGTGACGAAGCTCGACTACGCCCGCTACCTGTCGGCCTGCCTCGCCTTCTTCTCGCGCAGACAGCGGGACCGGGTGGGACTGGTCACGTTCGATCGGGACATCGTCGAGTACGTCCGGCCGTCGATGAAGCACATGAACACCGTGCTCCACGTCCTCGACCGTGCCCGCCCCGAGCGCCCCGGCGCACTGGCCGAGCCGCTCCTGAAGGTGACCGAGCTGCTGGCCCGGAAAGGCATCGTCGTGCTGATCTCGGATTTCTACGAGGAGCCGCAGGCGGTGATCCGGGCGGTCGGGCCGCTGCGCGCGCGGGGCCACGACGTGATCGTCTTCCACGTGCTCGACGCCGCCGAGCTCACCTTTCCGTTCCAGGATCCGTCCGGCTTCGAGGACATGGAGACGGGCGAGCAGATTCCGGTGATCCCGGAGCGTCTCCGCCGTGAGTACCGGGAGGTGGTCGAGCGCCACGTGGCCGAGCTCGACGACCGCTTCACGGGGCTCGGGATCGACTACGCGGTGCTCGACACGAGCAAGCCGCTGGACCTCGCGCTCTTCAAGTACCTGTCGTCCCGTGAGCGTCTGAGCCGGATCCGATGAGCCTCTCCTTCCTCGTTCCGCTCTTCCTCCTCGGCCTGGCCGGGATCGCCATTCCGGTCATCCTGCACCTCACGCGCCGGCAGAGACGCAACGTGGTGCCGTTCCCGTCGCTGATGTTCCTGGAGATGATTCCGTTCCGGGAGCAGCGGCGGCGCCGCATCCAACACTGGCTCCTGCTCTCTCTGCGAGCGCTGGCGCTCGGGCTGCTCGCCATCGCGTTCGCTCGTCCGTTCATGGACCGGACGGGCCAGGCGGCGGGGGCGGGACGAGGGCCCCGAGAGGTGGTCGTCCTCCTCGACCGGTCGTACAGCATGGCGATCGGCGACGAGTTCTCTCGAGCGAAGGTGCGCGCGCGACAGGCGTTCGACGAGCTCGGTCCTTTGGACCGCGCCAGCCTGGTCGCGTTCGGGCAGGGTGCGGACGTGCTGGTGCGCTCCACCTCGGATCCCGCCCGTCTGAGCTCGGCGCTGGACACGCTGCGCGTGGGGTCGGGCACCACCCGCTACGGCCCCGCCCTGAAGGTGGCGCAGACGATCCTCGAGGAGTCGGAGCTCCCCGCGGGCGAGGTCGTGCTCGTCAGCGATTTCCAGAAGAACGGGTGGACCGGAGACGAAGGGGTCCACCTTCCGGCGGGCACGGTGCTCACGCCGGCCTCCGTCGCGGAGGAGATCTCCGAGAACGTGATGGTGGGAGATGTCTCGCTCCCACGGCAGGCGGTCTCCGGGCGTGAGCGGGTGAGGGCCACGGCGCGCATCGTTCGGCAAGGCGGCGAGGCCCCCCGAGCCGTGCCCGTGACGCTCGAGCTGGACGGCCAGGACCTCCAGACGAGGTCGGTCACGCTGCAGCCGAACGGCTCGGCCTCGGTGACGTTCGACCCGTTCACCCTTTCCGCGGAGCACACGCGGGGGAGCGTGCGCGTCCCGGACGACGCGCTCGAGGCCGACGACGCCCGCTACTTCGCGCTGTCTCCCGGCGGCGCACTGTCTATCCTGCTGGTGGAAGGCGTTCGGGCCGAGACGAACGCGAGCCTGTATCTCCAGCGTGCGCTCGGGATCTCGGACCAGGGCCGCTTCGACCTGCACGTTCGACGGGGTGATGCGGTGCGTCCTTCCGACCTGCGGGGAGCCGGCGTCGTAATCCTGAACGATGTCCGCCTGGACGGCGCCTCGGCGGAGCGGTTGACCAGCTTCGTGGAGGGCGGAGGCGGGCTCCTCGTAGTGCTCGGGGAGGACGCGATCTGGCCCGCCTCGGCCGCCGGCCTGCTACCCGGTCGCATCGGCCCCGTCGAGGACCGGGCCGAAGGTCGCGGTGGGCGCCTGGGTTACCTGGCATACGACCACCCCGTGTTCGAGGTGTTCTCGGGTCCACGAGGCGGCGATTTCACCGATGCGCGCTTCTACCGGGCCCGGGCGCTCACGCCCACGGACTCCGCAGAGATCCTCGCGCGGTTCGACGACGGCTCCGTGGCGCTCGCCGAGGCCCGCCGCGGATCGGGTCGCGTGCTCGTCTGGACCTCGACTCTGGACTCCTTCTGGAACGACCTCGCGCTCCAACCGGTCTATCTGCCCTTCGTCCATCGGCTGGTGGAGTACCTGAGCGGACGGGTCGAGGCGCTGCCCTGGCTGACGGCGGGACAGGTGGTCGACCTGGCCGACCCGGCGTCCCTGGAGGCGGCGGGTGCGGGGTCGGACGACGCCGCGAGCATCGAGCCGGACGAGGACCTCGTCGTTCTCACACCATCGGGCGCGTCGGTGTCCATGCCGGCGTCCGACGGGCACCGCTACCTGCCGCTCGACGAGCGCGGGTTCTACACGGTGCGTCCGACCGGCTCCGATCCCGCGCGCCCGCTCGCGCTCGCCGTCAACGTGGACCTGTCCGAGTCGACGTTGAGCCGCATCGACCCGCAGGAGCTGGTCGCCCAGGCGGTGACGCCGGGAGCGGAGCGGGAGCGTGGGCCGGACTTCGCCGATGCGGCCGCGTTGCGCAGGCAGGACCAGGAGCGACGCCAATCGCTCTGGCGTTTGATCCTGATCGGGGCGTTCGGTCTCCTGATCCTGGAGACGGTGCTCTCCAACTGGGTTTCGCGGCGCGCGGGCTTCGCGACCAAGTAGTCTATGCGCAATCGAAATGGTGGTGGACCGGCAGGCGTAGATCGTAGTGTGGGGGCGAGGCGGATGGCGGGCACATGGACGGGAGAGTGGAGATGAACGGCGAGCCGATTCCAGGCCACGGCCAGATCCTCGGGGCGATTCGGAGCGTGCGTCGAAGGTGGCGCCTCCGGGTCGGCCTGCGGGGCCTCGCGTGGGTTCTCGGCCTCTCCACGGCCGTGCTCTTCCTATCGGCGCTCGGCCTCGAGCAGCTCCGGTTCACGGAGTCGTCGGTGATCTGGCTGCGGCTCGTGACATGGGGGACACTCCTCGTCTCGGCGTTCTTCTTCCTGGTTCGTCCGCTCCTGCGGCGGGTCACCGAAGAACAGGTCGCCCTCTACCTGGAGGAGCACGAGCCGAGCCTCGACCACGCGGTCGTCAGCGCCCTCGAAGCCGGCCGCGCCCGTACCCATTCACCCGGCCTGACGCGCCGCCTCTTCGAGACCGCACTCCAGGAGGTTCGCCGCGTGAAGTACGGCAAGAGGGTCGAGCAGTCTCGTCTTTACCGTTTCGGGGGTGTCCTGACCGTGCTGGCCCTGGCGGCGCTGAGCCTGGCCTTGATGGGACCGGCCCACCTCAGGAGCGGTCTCTCGGCCCTCCTGCTGCCGGCCCGGGACGCGGCCACGGTGAACCCGTACGCCATCGGCGTGAGCCCCGGGGACACGACCATCGCCCGCGGCACGGACCAGGTCGTGACCGCGCGTCTCAGCGGGTTCGAGGCGGCGGACGCGTCGGTCTTCACCCGCTCGGGCTCGCAAGAGCAGTTCCAGCGCCTCAGCATGCTCCCGGCCGACGGTGGCGGCTTCGAGATCCTGTTGCTCGGCGTCGAGGAGCCGACCGAGTATTTCGTGGAAGCGACGGGCGTCCGCTCGCCGACCTACACCCTGGACGTGGCCGACCTGCCCTACGTGGACCGCCTGGACCTGACCTACCATTTCCCGGCGTACACGGGTCTGCCGGATCGCACGGTCGAGGACGGGGGCGATGTCGCCGCGCTTCCCGGAACGGTGGTGGAAGTCCACGTACGCCCGACGATCCCGACGCCCGGTGGCACCCTCCGTGTGGACAGCGCCCGCCCCATCGACCTGACCGCGGGGGACGACAGCACTCTCGTCGGTCGCTTCACCGTGCGCAAGCCGGGATTCTACTCGGTCGCTCTGGCGCGCAGCGACGGCGAGCTCGTGCCCGCATCGCCCGAGTACACGATCGACGTCCTGGACGATCACGAGCCCTCGGTCCGCTTCGAGAAGCCAGGCCGGGACGCTCCGGCCTCACCGATCGAGGAGGTCTACCTGCAGGTCCGGGCGGACGACGACTACGGGGTCGGGGACGTCAGGCTGGTCTACTCGGTGAACGGCGGGCCCGAGGACACCGTGTCGCTGTTCCAGGCCGGAGGGACCCCGATGCCGGAAGCGTCGGTCGGGCACACCCTCTTCCTCGAGGAGTTCGGGCTGAAGCCCGGTGACCTGGTGTCCTACTACGCGCTGGCGCGGGACAATCGAACGCTCGGGACCTCGCGGGCGGTCGCCAGCGACATCTACTTCTTGAACATCCGCCCGTTCGAGCAGGCCTTCAAGCAGTCGGAGCAGCAGGGCGGCGGCCAGGGAGGCGGGGAGCAGGGCGCCGATAACCCGGCCCTGTCCGAGCTCCAGCGCCAGATCATCGCGGCCACCTTCAACCTCCAGCGTGAACGAGACAGCTACGCGGACGACGAGTTCGGCGAGAACGTCGTGAGCGTCGCCCTGTCCCAGGGACGTCTGAAGGAGCAGGTCGAGACGCTTCTGCAGCGAATGCAGGCCCGGGGCCTCACGGGCATGGATCCGGGCTTCAGGGACGTGTCGGCGATCCTGCCGAAGGCGGCCGACGCGATGCAGCGTGCACACGACGCCCTGGACCAGAAGGACCTCGAGGGCGCGCTCCCCTCCGAGCAGGAGGCCCTCCGCTTCCTGCAGCAGGCGGAGCAGACCTACGAGGTCTACGTCCAGCAGCAACGGCAGGGGGGGCAGCAATCCGGAGGCGGCGGCGGACAGCAGGCCGCCGCGGAAGACCTGGCGGACTTGTTCGAGCTGGAGCTGGACAAGCTCGAGAACCAGTACGAGACGGTCCAGCGCGGCCAACGCGAGCAGGCCGACAATCAGGCGGACGAGCTCCTGGAGCGGCTGAAGGAGCTGGCCCGCCGCCAGCAGCAGGAGGCCGAACGGCAGCGACGTCGCGCCCGGCAGGGAGGAGCGCCCTCGGGTGGCGGGCAGGCCCAACGCGATCTGGCCGACTCGACCGAGGCCGCCGCACGGCAGCTCCAGCGTCTGGCGCGGCAGAACAACGACGCACGGATGGAGGAGACCGCCCGCCGTCTCCAGGAGGCCGCCGAGGCCATGCGGCGCGCGGCCTCCCAGTCGGGCAACTCCAGCGCTTCGGAGGCGGGCACGGCCCTCGATCGCCTGGAGGAAGCCCAGCGGCGCCTGGAGGACGCCCGGGCAGACCGGGCCCGACGCGATGCCGAGAGTGCCCTCGACCGGGTGAACGAGCTGACCCGCCAGCAACGTCAGGTGGAGAACGACGTCCGGGATCTTCCGGCGGACGGAGAGGAGCGCGCGCAGGACATCCAACGGCTGCGCGAGCGCAAGGATCAAATGACGGACGCCGTCGAGGGCCTCGAGCGGCAGCTGGACCGCGCCGCGTCCGACGCTCAGGCGGATCACCCCGACGCCGCCCGGAAGCTCCAGGGCGCGGCCAACCAGATCCGTGAATCGAAGCTCAAAGAGAAGCTCCAGTACTCACGCGGCACGATCGAGCAGTGGGACAAGGAGTCGGCGGTGACGTTGGAGCTGAACATCGAATCCGATCTGCAGGGGCTGCGCGATCAGCTCCAGCAGGCCCGGGACGCCGCCGGAGAGGCGCAGACGGATCCGCTGAAGGAGGCGCTCGAAGGAACGCGGGATCTGCTTCGAGGCGCCCAGGCCATGGATCGGCGACTCCGCGAGCCGACCCCGGGCTCCCGCCCGGATTCGGCGGCGGAGCGTTCGGGGGAGGACGAGCAAGGCGGCCAGGGTCAGCAGGGCCAGGAGGGTCGGCAGGGCCAGCAGGGTCGGCAGGCCGGCCAGCAGAGCCAGGGCCAGCAGGGCCAGCGTGGACAGCAAGGCGGCCAGGAGAGGCAGGCCGGCCAGCAGGGACAGGGGC
>CAZVYM010000046.1:7134-27754 GCA_964630935.1 uncultured Gemmatimonadaceae bacterium
GCCAGGGGCAAGCCGGCGGCCAGCAGCGCGATCAAGGACAGGCCGGCCAGCAGGGCGGCCAACCAGGGGGAGCTCCGACGGGCGACCGCTTCGGCGGGGCGCGCTCCGGTGACCTCCGTCCGCTCTCTCCGGGCGAGATTCGCCAGTTCCGGCGAGAGGCGCGCGAGCGCACGGCTCAAGCCGAAGCGCTACGCGATCGCCTCCGCCAAGCGGGTCGGGACACGCGCGACCTCCAGGCCGTCGTGGATGCGATGCGACGCATGCAGGACGAGGGAGCCTACTCGGATCCGGCGAATCTCGAGGCCTTGCAGGACGAGGTCGTTCAGGCTCTCAAGCGTCTCGAGTTCAGCCTGAGGAGGGAGGTGGAGGCGACGTCCGGCCGCCGCGCGACGCTGTCGGGCTCCGACGACGTGCCGGACGGGTACCGGAAGATGGTCGAGGAATACTACAGGGCGCTGGCGAAGGGCTCCGGCGGCGGCTCGTAGAGCTTCCCGCCCGCGGCTCAGTGCGCCTGGTGATCCAGGACTTCGCGCACCTTGGCGCGGAGTCCGTTCACGGTGAAGGGCTTCGCGATGAAGCTCATGCCGGCCACACGCACTCCCTGGAGGATCACCTCGTCCTCGGTGTAGGCCGACATGAAGAGGAGCCGAATGGCGGGAAACCGCTCGGAGAGTCTTTCCGCCAGCTCCCTGCCACCCATGCCCGGCATGACGACGTCCGTGAGGAGCAGGTCGATGCGTCCTTCGGCCTGCTCGGCCGCGCGTAGCGCCGCCTCGCCGCTGCCGGCCTCCACGACCTCGTAGCCGCCCCGCCGCAAGACCTTGCTGGCCACCTGGAGGACGGAGGGGTCGTCGTCCACGATCAAGATCGTCTCCGCCCCAGGCATCGGCTTCTCCCTTTCCTGACTTGCGGGAGCGTCCGACCCTTCTGACGTGACCACCCACTGGACACCCTGATCGATGTCGGTACGCCGGACGCTGGCTGCCATTCCGAAAGAGCCTCGAGGGCCGGATGCGGGGGTGGGCGAAGGGCTCCCTGCGCCTTGAACGGTGGCAAGATCGGGGCCCATCGCGGTGACCGCAACCCTATCAAATCGGTACGAGACGGGAATAGATGGATGGGACAACCTTCTCGGTCGTCCGCGGGCCCGCCCCTCCGACGGGCGAACCTTCTGGTGTAGATTCCCCGGCCCGGCACCGGACGTCCCCGCAACCCGACCTCGACATGAGCGGACCCCAGTTCATCTACCACATGTACCGGCTCTCGAAGATCGTCCCGCCGAAGAGGGAGATCCTCAAGAGCATCAGCCTCTCCTTCTATCCGGGCGCCAAGATCGGTGTCGTGGGACCGAACGGCGCGGGCAAGAGCTCGCTCCTGCGGATCATGGCGGGCCTGGACACCGACTTCCTGGGAGAGGCATGGGCTGCCAAGGGCACGCGTATCGGCTACCTGCCCCAGGAGCCCGAGCTGGATCCGTCGCTGGACGTGAAGGGAAACGTCGAGCTGGCCGTGGCCGGCACGAGGGCGCTCCTGCGCGCGTTCGAGGAGGTGAGCCTGAAGTTCGGCGAAGTCGCCTCCGACGAAGAGATGAACGCGCTCATCGAGGAGCAGGCGAAGCTCCAGGATCGCATCGACGCCGCCGGCGCGTGGGAGCTCGACCGGCACATCGAGATCGCGATGGATGCGCTGCGCCTGCCTCCCGGGGAGACGGATGTGACCACGCTGTCCGGTGGCGAGCGCCGGCGCGTGGCGCTCTGTCGGGTGCTGCTCGAGCAACCCGACATGCTGCTCCTCGACGAGCCCACCAACCACCTGGACGCCGAATCCGTCGCTTGGCTGGAGCACCATCTGGCCGCCTTCCCCGGGACCATCGTGGCCATCACGCACGATCGCTACTTCCTCGACAACGTGGCCGAATGGATTCTCGAGCTCGACCGTGGCGAGGGAATCCCGTGGAAGGGCAACTACTCCTCCTGGCTGGAGCAGAAGCGCGAGCGGCTCCGCGTCGAGGAGAAGCAGGAGTCGGCTCGTCAGAAGACGCTCGAGCACGAGCTGGAGTGGGTTCGCATGTCCCCGCGGGCCCGCCACGCGAAGGGGAAGGCCCGCATCAGCGCGTACGAGGAGCTGCTCGCCCGTGACGAGCGGGAGCAGATTCGCACCGCCGAGATCCTCATTCCCAAGGGGCCCCGCCTCGGTGACGTCGTGGTCCGTGCCGAAGGCCTCACCAAGGGCTTCGGCGAGGAGCTGCTGATGGAAGACCTCTCGTTCGACGTGCCGCCGGGAGCCGTCGTGGGAATCATCGGCGGGAACGGCGCCGGCAAGACTACGCTCTTCAGGATGATCACCGGCGACGAGAAACCCGACCGGGGCTCCGTCGAGGTGGGGCAGACCGTGCGGCTCGCCTACGTGGACCAGTCCCGCGCGGACCTCGACCCGGAAAAGACGGTCTTCGAGGAGGTCAGCGGGGGGCAGGACATCCTCCACTTCGGCCGGGCGGAGGTGAACGCGCGGGCGTACCTGTCCTGGTTCAACCTTCGCGGCGCGGACCAGCAGAAGAAGGTGGGCGTCCTGTCGGGAGGGGAGAGGAACCGCCTGCACCTGGCCAAGCTCGTGAAGGCGGGCGGAAACCTCCTGTTGCTGGACGAGCCGACGAACGATCTCGACGTCGACACGCTGCGGGCGCTGGAGGACGCCATCCTGGACTTCGCGGGCTGCGTCCTGGTGATCTCCCACGACCGTTGGTTCCTCGATCGCATCGCCACCCACATCCTGGCCTTCGAGGGGGAAAGCCGCGTGACCTGGTTCGAGGGCAACTACCAGGAGTACGAGGAGGACCGCCGGAGACGCCTGGGTGCGGATGCGGACCGCCCCCATCGGGTGAAGTATCGAAAGCTCGTGCGCGGCTGAGGCCACCTCCCGATGGTGACGGCGCTCGGCCCGAGCCCCTATCTTCAAGATCGCGTCCCCCCGGGCCCTTCTCCGACCATCGAGCCGTGAATCCTCCGGAGCACGACACGCCGAGCGACGAGGTCAGCGGTGAGGAAGAGCGGGAGCGCCTCCTCTCCGAGGCGCTCGCCGACGCCGCCGCTCACGAGGCCGCGTTCCGTCGACCCACGTCCGACACGCGAGGCATGGACGGCCGGAAGGCGACCCTGGCGCTCGTGATCGTCCTGATCGCGGGATACCTGGCGCTCTCTCCTCCGTCCTGGCTCGGTTTCGCGACGGAGCCGGCCCTCGCCCGAGCCGAGCGGGTGCGGGGCATCCACGCGGCCATGTACCTCCAGGCACAGGAGATCGACGCGTACCATGCCGTGCGGGGAGAGCTCCCCCATTCGCTGGACGAGCTTCCCGCCCGGGTCCCGGGCATCCGATTCGTCCGCTCCGATTCCCGAGTCTACCAGCTCGTGGGCCGGTCGCCGGACGGATCGAGCGTGGTCTACGACTCCGCGCACCCGGACTCCAGCTTCGCCGCGGCCGCGGCCGTCTGGAACGAGGGGAGCCGTCCGTGACCCCGCGAGGCAGCTCCGGAGGCCGCTCTCGCTCGGGCTTCACCTTCGCGGACGTTCTCCTCGTCCTGGCGGTGGCGGGGCTCCTGCTCTCGCTCGCCTGGCCCCGATTCCGCCGGGCCCGCTTCGAGCACCGTGTGAGCCACGCCATCCACGACGTGGACGCCCTGCGAACGGCGGCTCGGGAGTACGAACGCGAACACGGAGGGACGTGGCCGCCCGGCTCGCCCGGAGGCGGGATCCCATCGGAGCTGGCCGCCATGCTCGGAGACGGGACCCACGTCGCCGCCGGCGAGTATCAACTGGATTGGGATCGCTGGGATCGGCTTCAGAGGGCTTCGGGCGAGAACCGTGAGCCGCCCGACACGTCGGCATCGCATATACCGGTAGTGGGCTTCTTCGGAAGCATCACGCTCCGCTCGGGGGACGGCGGGCTCCTCGCCGAGCTCGTCCGGCACTATGGGCCCTCGTCCTTCGCCCTCGACAGCAGCTGGACGTTGGTCGTGCTTCCCGATACAGTGTCCTTTCCCGCTCCCGCGTCGGGGCAGGAAGGGCTTGGGAGCGGGAGCGGAGCCCACATAGATTGAAGATGAACCCGTGTCATCGCCCGTCCGGGGCCTTCGTTTCGCCGTCGCTGAACCGCCCATGACCGGTCCAAACCCAGATCCTGGCGAGATCCGCGAAGAGATGAGCCAGGAGCACGAACGGGCTCGTGCCCTCGCGGCCGTGTTGCGCGACCAGGAAGAGCGCGCGCTGGCGGCCCGGGAAGCGGAAGCCCGCCGGCTGCGCCGGGACCGGATCCGGCGGGGCGCGCTTCTGGCGACGTGGATCGCGGTCGCCTACGTCTGGATCGGCTCGCCCTCATGGCTCGATGAGCCACCCCTGCCGCAACCGAGCATCGTGGAGGAAGTCCGCGCGCTCCGTGTCGACCTCTTCCTGCAATCCCAGAAGATCGAGGCCTACCGAGCGGAGCACGGCAGGCTGCCCTGGGTCCTCCCCGAGGCCGGGCCTCCGTTCCCCGGGGTCGTGTACCGACGAAAGGACAGCCGCTCGTACGAGCTCGAGGGCACGACCGACCGGGTTCGTCTCCGCTACGAGTCAGAGTCCCCTCCACGTGACTTCGTCGGCTCCGCGTCGGCGATGCTCGAGAGCCGGGATGCGACCGGGAGCCGGACGCCGTGAGGCTCCCGGCCCTGTTCCGTAGCGGTGCGCGTCGCGTCCGTAAGCCTCGCGAGGGGGCGCGTCGGCGCGGGTTCACGATGGTCGAGACGCTCACCGTCGCGGTCGTCATGGGTACCCTCGCGCGCATCGCCACGCCGGACTTCCACAGGGTTGTCCTCAGGGCACGCGCCGCGGACGTGGCGGCGGACTTCCAGACCGTGCAGCTGGCGGTTCTCGGCTACCGCGCGGACCACGCCGACTGGCCAGACGACAGCTACGCGGGTCTGGTGCCGGATGGACTGGCTCCCTATCTGCCCGCCGGCTTCAGCTTCGTGCGCCAGGGATACCTCCTGGACTGGGAGCACTGGGACCTACCGGACGGGCTCCCCGGCCACCCCGACCCCGGAGAGCTCGCCGGAATCTCGATCGTCACGAACGATCGGGCGCTCGGCCGGGCCGTGGTGAAGCTCCTGGGGAGGAGCATGCCACACTACTCCCTCGGCTCGAGGTACACGTTCGTCGTCGAAGGGATGTAGCAGCGCTCCGGAAGGTGGGCCCGGTGCCGGCACCGCCGAGCCCCACCCGATCGGGCGGAAGAGGCGTCCCCGTCAGCCGCCTCCGGTCAGCGCCTTCAGCCTCTGCTCGGCGGGTCTGAATCCCGGCGAGAGCTCCAGGGTCTTCCGGTACGCATCGACGGCCGCCTCCTTGCGACCGGCCTGCTCGTGAATCTGCCCGATGGCGAACCAGCTCTGAGCCGACTCGGGGTTGAGCTCCGCCGAAAGCCGCAGGATCCCCAGGGCCGCGTCGGCGCTGTCGGCCCGGCTCAACCGCCGCCCGAGCTCGATCAGCGGCCGATCCGTGAAGTCGTAGGAAGCGGCCCCGTAGTATTCCTTCCGCAAGGTGCGGTAGCGGGCGACGGCCGAGTCCAACCCCTGGTCGTGAATCGTCTGCTCGACGATCTGGTCGATGGGCTCGGGTCGCCGCACGCCCCGATGGCAGGTCGTGCAGGTCACCGTGACGTTCGGCGTGTCACGGTCCGGGAGGTGCGCCAGGAATTCGCCGTTGATCTCCCGCACCATGCGGAGCATGACGCGAGCCTTCCGCTTCATCGCCTTGTCGTCGGATGCGAAGTCGTAGGTGGACAGAGGCTTGCCCTCCTCGCCCACATGGCACGCCGAGCAGCGCACGCCGAGCCCCATCGCGAAGCCCCGCATGGTCTCGATGAGCTCACGCCGCCCGATGTCCTTCGGGAGCACCTTGAGGTTCGTGAACTTGTCCGGGATCTGTGCCTGCGCGCGCGGGGGGAGGCACAGCGGCAGCAGGGCGAGCAGGAGAGCACCCCCTCGGGCGCGGACGGCCCGGCCGGGGGCGCGGAGGTGCGGGAGGGTCATGACCGTCGCTCCGTCGCTACGGGATTCGATCGTGGATCTCTATACGTACGATGGCAGGGAGCTTACTGTCCGAGGCACGAGTCAGGCCAGGGTGCTCTCATTTCCCCGTGACCATGATCCGCCTTCAGCGCAGGCCCGAGGTCGACCGAGAGACGGCCCGGAAGCTCGCCCACGAGCATTTCGGGGTCGGGGGCTCCGCCACGCCGCTTCCCGGCGAGCGGGACCGCAACTTCCTTCTGGAGGATCCGGAGGGAAGCCGGTACGTCCTGAAGATCGCCTCGCCCGACGAGCCCGACGACCTGCTCGACTTCGAGAGTGCCCTTCTCCAATGGCTCGCCCGGGAGGGCCTCACCTCGATCCCGCGCCTGGTGCCCGCGCGCGACGGCCGGCCGATCGCCCGCGGAGGCGGTTCCGCCTCGGAGCCGTGGAGGATCCGCCTCTTCGCTCACCTTCCCGGAAGCGTTCTCGCCACGATTCGCCCGCGCTCTCCCGAATTGCTGGAAGACGTCGGCCGTCGGCTCGGTGAGCTGGACGCGCTCCTGGCACGCTACCCCGACCCCCCTCCCGAGCGAGCGTCCTTCGACTGGGCGCTCTCGCGGGCCGGCGCCGTGGTGGAGCGGGGAATGGCGTTCGTGACCGACTCCGAGCGCGGAGCGTGTCTGGAGCACGCCCTGCGCGGCTTCCGTTTCGCCCAGGAACGGTCGAGGGACCTGCCCGTCCAGGTCGTGCACGGCGACGTGAACGACCACAACGTTCTGGTGTCCTCGCCTTTCGAGCGTCCCAGGCGCGTGACCGGGCTCCTCGACTTCGGCGACGTGCACGCGGCGCCGGCGGTGTTCGATCTCGCGGTGGCGGTGGCCTACATGATGCTCGGGACGCACGACCCGGTCGGCGCCGCCGCCCGGGTCGTGGCCGGCTACCGGCAGCGGCGTCCCCTTCCGGAGGCGGAGGTGGACCTCCTGATCCACCTGGTGCGCGCGCGCCTGGCCGCCAGCGTCTCCATCTCGGCGTGGCGGAGGGCGTCGGCGGACGTGGACGAGTATCTCCTGATCTCCGAGGCCCCCGCGTGGGACGCGCTCGTCTCGCTGGAAGGCGTCCACGATCGCATCGCGACGGGTCGTCTCCGGGAAGCGTGTGGATACGCCCCCAGTGCCGGAGCGCGGCGGCTGGTGCCATGGCTGGAGACGTGCGACCCGTCTCCCGTGCTGGACCTCGGAGTCGAACCCGACCAGGTGACCGTTCTCGACCTGAGCGTGGGGAGCCCACTCCTCGATGGGCACGATACCGACGACACCGACGCCTTCGCCCGGCGGGTCTTCGGCGCCATGGAAGAGGCCGGGGCCACGGTGGGTGTGGGCCGATACGACGAGCCACGCGGGTTCTATCTGACGGAGGCGTTCGACGCCCCATCGGGAGAGATGCCAGAGCGGCGCACCATCCATCTGGGCATCGATCTGTTCGTGCCGCCCGGGACGGGCGTTCGGACGCCGCTGGAAGGCGTCGTACGGAGCGTGCGGGACAACGAGGCCAGGCTGGACTACGGCCCCACCGTGATCCTCGAGCACGAGTCGCCCGACGGTCCGTTCTGGACGCTCTACGGGCACCTCGGGCGCGCTTCGGTTCTGCACCTGGAACCGGGCACGAGGCTCGAGGCGGGCGCCGTGTTCGCGCGGGTCGGGCCGTATCCCGAGAACGGGGACTGGCCCGAGCACCTCCACTTCCAGATCATCGCCGACCTCCTGGACCGGGAAGGCGAGTTCCCCGGCGTGGCACGTCCCGGGGAGCGAGCCGTGTGGTGCTCGATCTCTCCGGACCCGAACCTCCTCCTGAGGCTCGACGGCCCGGTGCGGTACCGCGACCCCGACGATCTCGTCCTGCGACGCACCCGCCTGCTCGGACCCAGCCTGAGCCTCGCGTACCGGGAGCCGCTGCACGTGGTCCGTGGTCGCGGGGCCTACCTGTACGACGCCCTGGGCCGCGCCTACCTGGATTGCGTGAACAACGTCGCACACGTGGGGCACGAGCACCCCGACGTCGTCCGGGCCGGCCAGCGCCAGATGTCGGTCCTGAACACGAACACCCGCTACCTCCACGAGGCGTTGCTCGAGTACGCCGAGCGGCTGGCGGCGCTCCTGCCGGACCCGCTCGATGTGTGCTTCTTCGTGAACTCGGGCAGCGAGGCCAACGAGCTCGCGCTGCGCATGGCTCACGCTCACACGGGTGGGAAGGGCGTCGTGGCGCTCGAGGGCGGCTACCACGGCAACACCGGACGTCTCGTGGACGTCAGCCACTACAAGTTCGCGGGCCCGGGGGGTGAGGGAGCACCTCCCTGGGTCCGGGTCGCGACGATGCCCGACGACTACCGGGGCCCGTACCGCAGGGACGACCCCGACCGCGCCGCCCGTTACGCCGCGCACGTCGCGGATGCGTGCCGAGAGCTGTCGGCTTCGGGACATCGACCCTCGGCGTTCCTGTGTGAGAGCCTCCTCTCGTGCGGCGGACAGGTGGAGCTTCCTCCGGGCTATCTGCCTGCCGCGTACCAGCACGCGCGCGCGGCGGGCGCCCTGTGCATCGCGGACGAGGTCCAGGTGGGGTTCGGCAGGGTCGGGACGCACCGGTGGGGATTCGAGACCCAGGGCGTCGTCCCGGACATCGTCACGTTGGGCAAGCCCATCGGGAACGGACACCCGCTCGGAGCGGTGGTCACCACGCCGGAGATCGCTCGGAGCTTCGCCAACGGGATGGAGTTCTTCAGCACCTTCGGAGGGAATCCCGTCTCGGCCGCCATCGGGCTGGCCGTCCTGGACGTGCTGGAGGGCGAGCGCCTCCAGGAGCATGCGGCGCGGGTCGGCGATCGGCTCGTACGAAACCTGAAGGAGCTCGCCTCGCGTCACCCGGCCGTGGGTGACGTCCGCGGCCGGGGCCTCTTCCTCGGGATCGAGCTGGTGTCCGACCGCGACGAGCGCGTGCCGTCGCCGCAGATCGCGCGCTACGTCGTGGAGCGCATGCGGGCGCGCGGCATCCTGCTCAGCACGGACGGCCCCGACCACGACGTCCTGAAGATCAAGCCGCCCCTCCCCTTCTCCTCGGCCGATGCCGAGCGACTCGTGGCCGACCTGGACGCGGTGCTCTCCGAGGACTTCGTCACGGCCTCGTGCCGCTGACGGGACCGGCCCACTCGACGAACGCTTGCAGGAGCTCCTCGAGGACCTCTTCGTCGGTCCTCCCCGACCTCTTGAGGACGTGGAATCCGTGGTCCGCTCCTTCCACGGTGTGCAGGGTGGGCGTCGGCCGGAGCTTCCGGACCAGGGGCTCCAGCAGCCCGAGGTCGGCCAACGTGTCGCGCGTGCCCTGGAGGAAGAGCATCGGAAGGCTCACGTCGGCCAGGTGCGCGCCCCGCTCCGCCGACGGCCGTCCGGCGGCGTGGAGCGGGAAGCCGAAAAATGCGAGACCGAGGACGCCCGGCAGTGCGTCGCCTGCCGCAGCGGTGGACGTCATGCGCCCGCCCATGGACTTGCCCCCCGCGAGCAACGGAAGGTCCGGCCAGAGTCTCGCGGCTTCGCTCACCGCCGAGCGTACCGACTGGATCAGCACACGGGCGGGATCGGGCGCCCGCCGCCCCTGCTCCATGTAGGGGAACTGGAAGCGGAACGTGGCGACGCCGCGGCGACCCAGCCCCTTCGCCACCGCCTCCATGAACGGATGCTCCGAGCCCGCCCCCGCCCCGTGCGCGAAGACGTACCCGCACCAGGCATTCGGGGGCCGAAGAAGGAGAGCGGAAACCTCACCGGCGTCGGATGAAACCTCGAAGCGATGACGTCGCAGGTCGGCCATGACGATCTCCGGACATGGTGAAGAAGCTTCGGCGCCGCGTGGCCGGCGCGCAGGGGTGTTCCGTCCGAGGCCGACCGACGGGAGAAAGCGACCTCAGCCCGTTCCGACCCGCACGCCCAGGCTGAGAACGGGCCACAGCTTGAGGTAGGTGCCCGCGTCGTTCTGGACGTTGGTCTCCTCCCTGCGCAGCTCGGTCTGGAACCTCGGGTCGTTCACGATGGTCGGATCGCCACTGGCGGACAGGCTCACCGCCGGGTCACCCAGGAACGCGACGCCCAGATCCAGGAAGAGGCCGATGCCGCTCGCCGTGTGCTTCCCGAACCCGAGAAGCACGTAGGGTGCCTGGTTCTGGGAGTCGAGAATCCCGTGGAGCTTGAACACCGCCTGTGCGGTGTAGGTGGTGTCGCCGATGCCCACCTGCCTACCCGGATCGATCGTCGCGTCGACGACCGGATCGTCCGGCTTGAAGAGCATGCCCGCGCCGATGCGGACCGGTCCGGCGATGTAGAGGTCCACCCCGATGTTGTACCACGTCTTCGGAAGCGTCAGGGTGAACGGGATACCGGAGATCGTGGCCGAGCGCTCGAGGGGGAGCAGCCCGATGCCGCCGCGGACGACCAGATGACTCGAGAGGCCGATCGCCGCCTCGGCGCCGGCTCCGAGGGTGCCGACCCGGGCACCGAAGCCGAAGCCTTGAGCGATCGCCGTGCCCGGTGCCGCCAGCAGACAGGACGCCACGAGCGCGAGAATGCTCTTCTTCATGGAGGGGGGGCTCCGTTCAGGATCATGTCGGGGACCGGCGAGGGTGCGCCCATTCAGGACCCTGCCGAGCAACCTGTCATCAAGTATAGAACGGCGCCGAGGCCACGGAAACATTTGTGTCCCCCCACCTCGCAACGGCGGCGGCCTGGCCCCGCGCGAACGATCCCGCCACGGACCCGGCGACCCTCCCTCGAGGAATCAGTCGGCGGCCGGAAATGCCTCCGCGAGGAAGCGGAGCCGCTCGAAGCTCTCGCGACTGACCCGGCGCACCAGGTCCAGATCGATCTCGTCCTCGGCGAAGCGGCGCTGGCGTCCGAAGTAGGCAGCGGGATCCGTCCAGTCGGGCTCGACGTTGATGCGATACCGCTCCCCGTCGAAGACCTCGTAGAGCGGAAACAGGCCGGAGGAGACGGCGTCGCGCACGAGCTCGACGCTGTCGGCGGGCTCGGACTTCCACCCCGTCGGGCATGGGGAGTGCATGAGAAGGAACCGCATCCCGTGCATCGACAGAGCGGTGTCCATCTTCCGCATGAAATCCGCGGGATGGGCGATCGAGAGCGTGGCGGCGTACGGGATCCGGTGCGCGGCCATGATCGCCACGATGTCCTTCTTCGCCTCCGGCTTGCCGTGCGGCGTCGTGGTGGTGCGAGCGCCGAGCGGCGTCGCGGACGAGCGCTGTCCCCCTGTGTTTCCGTAGATCTCGTTGTCGTAGCAGATGTAGATCATGTCTTCGTTGCGCTCGGCCGCGGCCGACAGGCTCGCGAGACCGATGTCGTACGTGCCGCCGTCTCCGGCCCAGCACACGACCTGCGTGGCCTCATCGTTCAGGTCCCGGATCGCGGCGAGCCCGGAGGCGACGGCGGGTGCCGCGGCGAAGGCGGTAAGGGCCGTGGGTACGCCGTAGCTCGTCGTCGGGAAGGCACCTGCGGTCACGGCCGCGCAGCACGCGGGTATCGCGAGCATGCAGCTCTCTTCTGCCTCAGTCAGCGCCCGGCCGAGCATCATGAGACCCATGCTCATCCCGCATCCGCCGCAGTTCGTGTTGCCGGCCCGAAGGACCTGCCCTTCGCCCCAGGGAGCCTCGGAAACGCCCTCCAACGACCCGGAGTCCACGGTTCCGCTCGGCTGCGCACTCATACCCGCACCTCCTCTTCGGTCCTGATGCCCGTCCACACCGGAGGACCGGCATGGGACCGGCTCCGCAGATCGTCCAGCACGCCGTCGATGATCTCGGGCGTCACATCACCGCCCCCGATCCCCACGAGGTAGTCCTGGACGATCAGATCGTCGCGGTGGCCCTGGAATGCGGCGCGCGTGTCCTGCCACCATACGCCCCCCATCCCCGCGGCGTAGTCCCGGTCCAGCACGCCGATCCTCGAGGCCGAGCGACAAGCCTCGCGCAGCTCCTCCTCGGGGAAGGGCCGGAACATGCGCATCTTCACCAGCCCGACCTTCTCGCCCGCCGCCCGCCGCCGCCTCACCACCTCGTGGGCGGTCGTGGCCACGGTGGCTGAAGCGACCAGGATCTCATCCGCGTCCTCGACGTCCGACACCTCGACCGCCCCTCCCGGGTCCCGCCCGAAGACGTCGACGAACGCCTCGCGGCACTCCTCGTAGACCTTCCCGACCCTCCGCATGGCCTCATGGGTCTCGAGCCTCAGCGACGTCGTGACATCCGGCCAGATGAGGCCACCCAACGTGCGAGGATCGTCGCGACTGAGCTGATGGGGCAGGTCCAGGTCGGGCAGGTAGCGGTCGACATCACCCTGGTCGGGCAGGTCCGTCTCGGCCTGGGTGTGCGACACGATGAACGCGTCCATGCACACCATCACGGGAAGGAGGACGCGGTGGTCCTCCGCGAGCCGGAATGCCAGGATGGTGGCGTCCGCCACCTCTTGGTTGTTCGAGCAGTACAGCTGGATCCAGGGGAAGTCTCGCAACATGAGGGTGTCTCCCTGATCCGCCCAGATATTCCACGGCGGTCCCAGCGTACGGTTCACCGCCACCATGACGATCGGCAGCCGGTAGAAGCCCGCCACCGCAACGTTCTCGGCCATGTAGGCAAGCCCGTTCGAAGAGCTCGCGGTGAAGGCGCGGGCGCCGGAGAGCGATGCTCCGATCGCCACGCCCATCGCCGAATGCTCACTCTCGACGGGCACGACCTTTCCCTTCGAGAATGGGAACCCGGCCACCCGCTCGACGATCTCCGTCTGCGGTGTGATCGGGTAGATACCGCAGGCGGCTCCGCGCGCCCGCCGGTTCGCCTCTCCGGCCACGGCGAGGGCGTATCCGGCGGCGTGGTTGCCCGTGACGATCTCGACCGGCATCTCGAATCTTCCTCCCGAGCTCAGAGCTGACTCATGAAGATCACGTTGCGCGGGCATTCCGTGACGCAGATCCCGCACCCCTTGCAGTACGCGTAGTCGAACACCAACTCGTGCCCCACGCGCTTCAGCACGCCTTCGGGGCAGTAGGTGATGCAATCGTCGCACTCGTTGCAGACACCGCAGGACAAGCATCGGCGCGCCTCGGACGCGTCCGGAGCGCCAAGGTGGATCTCGTCGAACGTGGAGTGACGCCGGTCCATGGCGATCGTCTCGCTCGCGCTCGCGGGCGTCCGCTCGAAGAGATGCAGGCGCAGCGCGTCGCTCTTGATGACCTCGTCGTGCCAGACGTCGACGTCCGATCGGACCCGAGCCTCGCCGTCCGCCTGGACCACCTCACCCGTGAAGGTCTGGTGGATGTGCAAGGCCGCCCGTCGTCCGCTACCGATCGCGCCGGCCACCGTTCCTTCCTCGGTCGCGAGGTCTCCGATGGCGTAGACGGGTGTCTCGATCACGCCCAGGAGTCGACCGCCCTCGCGCACCTCGGTTCCCTCGGGAAAGACCGACAGGTCCGGCGACTGGCCCAGAGCGAGGATCACCCGGGTGCACGGCACGTCGAAGTCGGAGTCCGGCACCTCGACCGGGCGCCTGCGCCCCGACGCGTCGGGCTCGCCCAGCTCCATCCGACGACACCGGAGGTCGTACTGGTGGCTGTCACCGTTGGCCTGGGCGACAGGCTCCACCGCCAGAGGCTGGGTGAGGAAGTCGATCGCCACGCCCTCCTCCAGCGCCTCGTCAATCTCCTCCTCGATCGCCGGCATCTCCGCACGCGTGCGTCGGTAGACGATCCGCACGGACGCCGCCCCGAGCCGCAGGGCCGAGCGGGCGGCGTCCATCGCGGTATTGCCCCCCCCCACGACGACGACGTCCTCGCCGAACGTCCGCACATCCCCCCTCCGAACTCGATCGAGAAAGTCGATGCCCTGCATGACGGCGGCGTCGTCGGGCATGCCGAGACGAAGGCCACGAAGCTCCTGGAGCCCCGTGGCCACGAGGACCGCGTCGTGATTGCGGGCCACGTCCATGAGTCGGGCCCGGTCGATCCTCAGGTCCGTGATCACCTCGACACCGAGATCGAGAATGCGGTTCACCTCCCGCTGCACGACTTCGGGCGGCAGCCGAAACCCCGGAATGCCGGTGCGCAGGAGCCCGCCCACGACCGAGCCGCCCTCGTAGATCGTGACCGCGTAGCCCATGCGTGCCAGGTGGTACGCCGCCGAGAGTCCTGCCGGACCCGAGCCGACGATCCCCACCCGTTCGGGCCTCGGCTCGGCGCGCGTCGGCTCGACCGAGCCATGGTCCGCCGCGAAGCGCTCCATGTCGCGCACGTTGACCGCGCCGTCGAGTTGGATCCGATTGCATGACGTCATGCACGGCGCAGGACAGACGCGCCCGCATACCGCGGGGAACGGCGTCGTGCGCAACAGGATGTCGAGCGCTTCGTTCGGTCGATCTTCGGCGAGCGCGTGCAGGAAGCCCTGGACGTCGTTGCCGGCCGGGCATACGTCGTTGCAGGGAGGCACGTACTGCTGACGGCGAGGCTGCTCCGTTGCCCAGCTTCCGGTGAGCACCGTGGGAAGCGCCCCGCCGGCGCCCTCGATGAAGCTGGGGCCCCGGCCCGCGGGTCCCGGCCTTGCCTGGCCGTCGGTGTGGGGCTCCACGGCGACCTCCGCGACCTCCAGGACCTGCACACGCTCGAAGGCGTCCTTGGCGGACGCCACGTTTCCCCCGCCGAAGCCGAGGTGCTCGAGCGCCGCAAGCATCTCTTCCAGGGGGATCTCGAGGATCCGTGCCACCGCACCGGCGAGCGCGGTGTTCACGATGGGGACGCTTCGTGTGCCCAGTCCATGCGAGCGCGCGATGGCCGTGGCATCGACCGTCGCCACGCGGTTCTCCGCGAAGGTGTCCGCGAAGGCTGTCGATTCTTCGGGGGTGTTGAGCAGGAGCCAGCCGCCGGCCTTCAAGCCTGCCGTGATGGCCGGCCCGACCAGCGTGGGATCCAGAACCACCACGTGGTCCGGCTCGTAGATGAGGTTCCGGTTGGTGATCGTCTCGTCGTCGAACCGGCAGAACGCCTGGACCGGCGCTCCGGATCTCTCGGCGGCGTACAGCCCGAAGGCCTGGACCGACTTCCCCTTAAGAAAACGCGAGGTGGCGATCAGCTTCGCGAGCGTGACTCCACCCTGTCCACCGCGTCCGTGGATCCGGATCTCGACCATTCGCAACCCCTCCCTCGGGCGAGGAGGGTCGGCCGCGGGGCGGCCGGCGAAGCCCGGGTGTCGGTATGAGAAGACTCGTTAAAGATGTCGCCGTCGCAGCCCGGGAGAAAACCCCCCCGGGCTGCGCAGGTCGGACGGTGGACCCTAAATGCCCCCCAAAACCTCGCGGAGGACGCCCAGGGCGCGCCGTGCATCGTCCTCAGAGAACACCAGCGGCGGCCGGAAGCGGAGCGAGCGCGGCCCGCAGGCCAGCACCGCGAGCCCCCGGTCCCAACAACCCTGCCGCACCTTCGCCCTCGTCTCTCCGTCGGGGAGGTCGAGGGCGAGCATCAGTCCCTTGCCGCGTACGTTGCTCACGGCGGGGAAGTCCGTCGGGAGCGCCTCCAGCTCCTGCTTCATGAGGGCTCCGACGCAGGCCGCGTTCTCCACGAGCCCGTCCTCGTCGATGATCTCGAGGTACCGGGCGCAGCGCACCATGTCCACCAGGTTGCCGCCCCAGGTGGAGTTGAGACGGCTGGAGACGTGGAACACGTTCTTCTCCACCTGGTCGATGCGCCGGGTGCACATGATCCCGCACACCTGGGTCTTCTTGCCGAACGCGACGATGTCCGGCGTCACCCCGGTATGCTCGTAGGCCCAGAGCTTGCCCGTGGCGCCGAGCCCGGTCTGGACCTCGTCGAAGATCAGCAGCGCTTCGTAGCGATCCGCGTATTCCCGTAGCTTGGCGAAGAACTCGGGCCGGAAGTGGTGGTCCCCACCCTCACCCTGGATCGGCTCGATGAGGATGGCCGCGATGCCGTGCGGATCGGCCTCGAAGGCCTCCTCGATCGCCTCGCAGGCCCGCGCTTCCTTGGCCGCCACGACCTCCTCGTCCATCGGGAAGTCGATGTAGGGGCTGGGGATCCTGGGCCAATCGAACTTCGGGAAATCGCGGGTCTTGGTGGGATCCGTGTTCGTGACCGAAAGCGTGTAGCCGCTCCGACCGTGGAAGGCGTCCTCGAAGTGCAGGATCTTGTCGCCACCCCCCTTCACGCCCGCCGCCCGGTTCTTCTGGACCTTCCAGTCGAAGGCCGCCTTCATGGCGTTCTCCACGGCGAGCGCGCCACCCGCAATGAAGAAGAGGTAGCGGAACGGACCCGGGACGGCCCGCTCGCGGAAGGTCCTGACGAACGCGGCGAACTGGCGCGAATAGATGTCGCTGTTGGCCGGGTTGGACAGCGCGGCCGTCATGAGGGACTTCCGGAATCCCTCGTCTTCCATCTTCGGATGGTTGTGGCCGACGGGGAGCGTGGCGAAGTAGCCGTAGCAGTCGAGGTACTCCTTGCCCTCCAACGCATCCACGATGACGGAGCCGTGCGACTTCTCCAGGTCGATGACGATGTGGAACCCGTCGACGAGAATGTTCTCCTTCAGGACCGGGAAGACCTGTTCGGCATCGAGCTTGATCTCGGGCATGGTGCTCTCCAGGGAGACTCGGTGGTGGCGGAGTCCGGGGAAGCCCGGAGAGGTGGAGGCGTTCGAGCCTCCGGACCGGCGCGGTTTGCGTCGGTGGCCGGGCTCAGCGGCCCGACGCTCGGGCCACTCCCCCCTGGGGATTGGGCGGAGCGAAAAGGTTCGGACGGGCCTCTGTGGGGAGCGGAGTCTTCATGGAGAAAATGTAGCGGATCGCGTCGACGCGTGCCTCATGAACCAGGGGAACGCCGGAGAGGGCGGCCCGCCACCGTAGGAGCTCGCGCGGCGCTCGATGCGCCGGCGCCACTCGGGCGGCGGGGGCCGCCGTCCCGCGCTACCAGATCTTCACGCGGTCTTCGGGTGGCCGGTACATCCCGTCGCCGGGCTTCACGTCGAACGCCTGGTAGAAGGCATCCATGTTCGTGAGCGGCACGAACGCCCGGTACTGGCCCGGCGAGTGCGGATTGGTCAGCAACTGCCGTCTGAGCGCCGCCGGCCGCATCTTCGTGCGCCAGACCTGGGCCCAACCCATGAAGAATCGCTGGTCGCCGGTGAATCCGTCGATCACGGGCGCCTTCCGTCCGTGCAACGACATGTGGTAGGCACGCAGCGCGACGGCGAGACCGCTCAGGTCGCCGATGTTCTCGCCCATCGTCAGAGCGCCGTTGATGTGGAGCGTGTCGATGGGGACGTAGGATCCGAACTGGGCGCCCAGCTTGGACGTGCGCGCCTCGAACGCCTTCGCGTCCTGGGACGTCCACCAGTCGCGCAGGTTGCCCTCTCCGTCGGACTTGCGCCCCTGGTCGTCGAAGCCGTGGCTGATCTCGTGCCCGATCACCGCGCCGATGCCTCCGTAGTTCACGGCGTCGTCGGCGTCCACGTTGAAGAACGGCGGCTGGAGGATGGCCGCCGGGAATACGATCTCGTTGTTGACCGGGCTGTAGTAGGCGTTGACCGTCTGCGGCGTCATGCCCCAGCGGGATCGGTCCACGGGCTTGCCCAGGTGCTCCACCATGTCGTCGTACTGGAACGCCCGTGCACGGACGACGTTGCCCAGAAGGTCGTCACGGCGGATGGTCAGCGCCGAGTAGTCTCGCCACTTGTCCGGGTAGCCGATCTTCACGGTGAACTTGGACAGCTTCTCACGGGCCTGGGCCTTGGTTGCAGGGCTCATCCATTCGAGGTCGCCGATCCCGACGCGGAACGCCGCCAGGAGGTTCTGGACGAGCGTGTCCATCCGGGCTTTCGCCTCGGGCCGGAAGTGACGCTGGACGTAGATCTTGCCGACGGCCTCTCCCAACGCGCCCTGAACCGTCGCGACCCCGCGCTTCCAACGAGACTCCATCTCCTGTTGACCGGAGAGGACACGCCCGTGGAAGTCGAAGTGCGCCTGGACGAACTCTTCTGGGAGATCGTTCGCGTACTCGTCGAGGAGCTTGGCCCAGAGATACTCCTTCCAGGTGCCCAGCGAGGTGGAGGCCAGGATCGTGTCCACCGCCTGCAGATAGTCGGGTTGGCGTACGACGACCTCCTTGGCCGCCCCCAGGCCCGCGCCACGCAGGAACGCCGAAGGAGACCACGAGGGCATGAGCTCGTCGAGCTTCCCGACGCTCATCTTGTTGTAGGTGGCGTCCCGGTCCCGGTTTCTGGCCCGGTCCCACTGGACCTGCGCGATGCGCGTCTCGAAGGCGAGAACGCGCTCGGCCGCACCCTGCGGGTCGGGGCGCCCGGCCAGCGTGAAGAGTCGCGTAAGATACGTGGCGTAGGCCTTCCGGACCGCCACGAACTCGTCGCTCTGGCGCAGGTAGTAGCTACGGTCCGGGAGGCCGAGCCCGGACTGGCTCACGGTAACGATGTAGGCGTCGGAGTTCTTCTGATCCTGACCCACCCTCGCGGAGAGCGGCCCGGATACTCCGACCTGCTGGAGCCAGCCCACGGCGGCGGGCAGAGCGCCCACGGAAGGGATTCGCCCGATGGAGTCCAGCTCACCCTGGAGCGGGGCGATGCCGAGCGACTCGATCCTGGCGGAGTCCATGAAGCTGGCGTACAAGTCTCCGATCTTCTGCATCTCGGTCCCGGGCCCGGCACCGGAAGATGCCGCGTCCTCCACGATCTGCCGGACCGCGTCCTGACTCTTCTCGGTCAGCTCGACGAACGAGCCCCAGCTCGACCGGTCCGCCGGGATGGAGGTGCGCTTCATCCACCCGCCGTCGACGAACCGGTAGAAGTCGTCCTGCGGACGCACCGACCTGTCGAAGTTCGTCGTGTCGATCCCCAGCGCGAGCGGATGCTGCTGCGCGCCCAGGGTCGGGACGGAGAAGAGGAAGGAAAGGGCCGCAACTACGCCGCAGAGGTCACGCCGAAAGGAAGTCGAATGATCCGTCATCATGCTCGGGCCTCACAAGTAGATTCCATGGGCCGGGGAGGATCCGGGAGATCGGTGGGAGGGCAGCCCCGAGGAGGGATGAACGTTACCCAAGGGGGCGTTGGCGCGCTACTGGACCTTGATCCACGGTGCCCTCGCGCCCTAGCCTAGACGGCGGAGGCGCGTCACGGTTCCGGGAGTTGAGAGCATAGACATCCTCATCTGGGTTGCCTTCTTCGCGCTGATCCTGGTCTTCCTGACCCTGGATCTCGGCGTGCTGAGCCGAAAGGACCGTGCCCTCACGATCCCCGAAGCGCTCGCGTGGAGCGCACTCTGGATCGGTCTCGCGCTGGCGTTCAACGCCCTCGTCTATTTCCTGTACGAGAGCAACTGGATCGGGGCGGGCCTCGCCTTTCCGGCCGAGGTGGCGGGGCGCCGTGCCGCGCTCGAGTTCTTCACGGGCTACGTGCTCGAGAAGTCGCTCAGCCTGGACAACGTCTTCGTCATCGCGCTGATCTTCTCGTACTTCAGGGTACCCTTGCGTCTCCAGCACAGGGTCCTCTTCTGGGGCATCCTGGGCGCTCTGATCATGAGGGGCATCATGATCGGAGCCGGCGCAGCCCTGATCTCCCACTTCTCCTGGGTCACGTATGTGTTCGGCGTGCTCCTCCTGGTCACGGCCGTGCGCATGCTCTTCGCGCGCCACGACAACCTCGAGCCCGACAAGAGCCCGCTGGTTCGGCTTACGCGCCGGCTCTTCCCGGTCACCGACGACTTCAGGAACGGCAGGTTCCTGGTGAAGGAAGGGGGCCGCCGTTTCGTCACCCCCCTCCTCCTGGTCCTTCTGCTCGTCGAGAGCACCGACATCCTCTTCGCCGTGGATTCGATCCCGGCAGTGTTCGCGGTCACCACGGACCCGTTCCTCGTCTACACCTCCAACATCTTCGCCATTCTCGGCATGCGGAGCCTCTACTTCGCGCTCGCACCGCTGCTCTCCCGCATCCGCTTCCTGCGGGCCAGCCTCGTCGTGGTCCTCGCCTTCGTGGGCGGGAAGATGCTTCTCGCGCACGTGCAGCCGATCCCGGTCGGGATCTCGCTCGGGATCATCGCGGCGATCCTGGCCATCGGTGCGCTCGCCTCCGCCGTCCTTCCGGCCCGGGAGGAGTCCCCGCTCCGCTCACCGCTGCACGAGGAGCTGGAGCACCTGGCGCACGTGAGCGCGAAGGTGGCCGTCCGTTGCATCGCGTTGGTGGCCGGGAGCACGCTCCTGGCGCTCGGTGGGGCGTGGCTCTTCCTGCCCGGCCCGGGCGTGCTCACCGTCCTCGCCGGCCTGGCTCTCCTCGCCACTCAGGGGCTGTGGGCCCGGACCCTCCTCGGCCGGGCGCGACGCCCACGCGCTTGAGGGGAGGAGGGGTGGGACCGGTCCGTGCGCGGCGCGGCGATGCCCTGGATCCGCTCGGGCGATGGGCTAGTGTGGTGTCTCAGAAATCCGCGAGCCACCGAGAGCGCTGAGGCGCCGGATCCTGCAAGGCGCGACGACGAGGAA
>CAZVYM010000047.1:0-27541 GCA_964630935.1 uncultured Gemmatimonadaceae bacterium
CCGGCGCCGCCCTCGGTAGGCGAGGCTGACGGCGCATCCTCTCCGCGTCGGCTCGTACGGATCTGCCCTCCCCCATAAATCGCCGCGCCCGCCGTCGATCGGACGGCGGGCGCGGAGGTGAGCGCGCGGAATAAGCCGAGTTCTGTCCCCGTGCTCGCGCCCGGGGGAGGATCATTCATCTGGGACCGTCGTTGCCGACGGCCTCGAGCGGCCTACCCGGGACTCGGACGGGGCGGGCCGCCCCTCGTCCCCTATTCGGCCTTGCTCCGGGTGGGGTTTGCCATGCGACCCCTGTCACCAGGAGCCCGGTGCGCTCTTACCGCACCCTTTCACCCTTGCCTGTGCGCGCGGCGAGCCGCGGCCATCGGCGGTCTGCTCTCTGTGGCACTTTCCGTCGCCTTGCGGCGCCCGGGCGTTACCCGGCACCCTGCCCTGCGGAGCTCGGACTTTCCTCCAGCCGTCGGTCGGAGCCGCGGCCGGCGATCCTCACTCGCACGCCCTGGATCTGCTACCCGCTCGCGCGATCGTGGGTTCGCGTCGGAGGCCACGCTCTCCTATCGTCTTCCCATGACGAGCGCTGCATACGACGCCATCGTGGTGGGCGCCGGCCCGAACGGCCTCTCCGCGGCCGTGGAGCTGGCGCGGCACGGGCTCTCGGTCCTCGTGCGCGAAGCCGCCGAAGAGGTGGGCGGCGCCGCTCGGACGGCCGAGATCACGCTTCCCGGCTTTCGCCACGACCTGGGCTCCGCCATCCATCCGCTGGGCGTCGGCTCGCCGTTCTTCGCCTCCCTTCCTCTCGGCGAGCACGGCCTCGAATGGGCCCATCCCCGGATCCCCCTCGCGCATCCCCTGGACGGAGAGTCGGCCGTCGCGGTTCGGCGATCGCTGGACGAGACGGCCCGCGGCCTCGGACCGGACGGCCCGGCCTATGCCGGGTTGATCGGGCCGTTCGTCGAAGCCTGGCCCGCGTTCGCCGATCACGTGCTCGACACGCCGCTCCGCCCACCGCGCCATCCCCTGCTCATGGGACGCTTCGGACTCCGGGCGCTACGCCCGGCGGCGGGGCTGGCGCGATCCAGCTTTCGGACGGCCGAGGCTCGTGCGCTCCTGGCGGGAAACAGCGCGCACTCGGCCCTTCCGCTCGACCAGTCGCCGAGCGCGGCCGTCGCGCTCGTGCTGCTGGTGGCGGCCCACGCGGTCGGCTGGCCCGCACCCCGGGGGGGCGCCGGTGCCGTCACCCGCGCGCTCGCGAGCTATCTCCGCTCGCTCGGGGGCACGATCGAGACCGGGGCTCCGGTCCGCTCGCTCGACGAGCTTCCAGCGGCTCGCGCGGTCCTCCTGGACCTGACCCCACGCCAGGTCGTGGCCGTGGCGGGCGGGCGGCTCCCCGATCCCTACCGCAGCCGCCTGGAGGCCTGGACGTACGGGCCGGGAGCGTTCAAGGTCGATTGGGCCCTGGACGGGCCCATTCCCTGGGCCGCGGAGGCGTGCAGGCAGGCCGGTACCCTCCACCTGGGGGGCACGCTCGAGGAGATCGCCGAGGCCGAAGCGGCTCCCTGGCTCGGCCGGACCCACCCGAAGCCGTTCGTACTGCTCGCGCAGCCCACCGTCTTCGACCCCACGCGCGCCCCCGAGGGCAAGCATGTCGCGTGGGCCTACGCTCACGTCCCCAACGCCTGGGAGGGCGATGCGACCGACGCGATCGAGCGCCAGGTCGAGCGATTCGCTCCCGGCTTCCGGTCCCGCATCCTGGACCGGCGCGCACACGATCCCCGCGCGCTCGAAGCGTGGAACCCGAACCTCGTCGGAGGCGACGTGAACGCCGGCGCGCTCACGCTCACCCAGACGCTCGCGCGGCCCGTGTGGTCGCTGAGCCCGTGGGCCACGCCGGTGGACGGCCTCTACCTCTGCTCGGCCTCCACGCCCCCGGGAGGTGGTGTGCACGGGATGTGCGGCTATCACGCGGCGCGCACCGCTCTGAGACGCACGTTCGGGCGATGAGCCGCTTCAATCGCCTCGCAGGCTCGAGGCCACACCCTCCGCCAACGCGCCCACGATGCGCGCCGGCACCCGACCTCTCCCGTCCAGCAGGCGCTGGCTCACCTCGATCTCGATGCCCAGGTAGCGCGCCGGTCCGTACTGCTTCCGAAGCCAGGTGGTGAGCCCGTCCGTGGCGCCCCGGTACGGGTGATTCCGGCGGACGCGCGACCCGGGCAGCCTGCGCTTCAGCTCCGAAACCCAAGAGGCCACGAGCTCCCGCTCGGCGATCCGCGCGGGGTCGTAGAGCAGTCCGACATCCGTCTTACGCTGCCTGCCGTTCAGGAACGGCGTGAACGTGTGCACCGAGAGATGGAGCACCCGGCCGCCGGCCGAAAGCGCCTCGTCCACGTCGCCCGCCACCACTTGGCGGTACGGCGTGTGGAAACGCTCGACGATGCGCCGACGCTCCTCCGCCGCCAGCCCGTGCGTCACGTCCGAGAAGACCGCCGGGTTGTGGACGGACCGGTTCAGGTCCACGAGCAGCCGGGTCGTGACCGAGAAGCGGAGCGGCGCCCCCAATGCATGCGCCAGAGCCCGTGCCATCGCGAGGGCGCCCGGGTCCCATCCCCGGTGCGAGGTCAGGAGCTCGTCGACGCCCGCGAAGAGATCTCGATAGGGTGCCGGAACCTGATGACCCCCGTGCTCACAGGTGACCAGAACGCTCGTCGCGGTCCCGCGGCCACGGCCATGGCCGGCTCCCGGGAGGGTCGCTCGACCTCGTCCGGTCCCGGATGCGCCTTCGGCCTCGGGCGCGCTCACACGCCTCCGTCGAAGGAGCGGTCGCTGTCGAGGCTCTCGCAGAGGCCCAGGTAGATCGCGTGCAGATGGGCGCGGTCGGGCGCCTCCCCGGCGGCGGCGACGAGCCGGCGCCCCAGGGGGCCCCGATCGAGCATCGTTCCGAGCGCCGCGGTCCACTCCCGGCCCGGGTCGTCCGGAGGGAATCGATCGAGGAGGCTCCTCCACGCGTCGCCGGCGGTGGCAGACCTTTCGGGGAGTCCCAGCACACGGAGAATCCCCGGTGATTCGACCATGGCCGACTCGGCTCCGTGAATCGTCGCTTCCAGGAGGGCAGCGAGCTCCTCGGTCGACGGATCCGCCCGGGGATCACGATTCGAGAGCGGTCCCACGGAGAGCGCCTCGACCAAGGCACTGACGGCCGCCACGACGGCGACGTCCGCCGAAGGGCATTCCTGGGCGTCGATCACGCGGATCTCCACCGTGCCTCGGTCGAAGCGTGCGATCGCGCCGCGCGCGTTCGCCCATTCGTACCGCAGCACGCCCTCCGGGTCGTGTGGCGCGAGGTCGGCGTAGATGCGCCCGAGGATCTCGGCCTCGTACTGCGCGCGTGTGAACGCCGGCTCGGGCACGACCATCCCGCTGACCGACGGTACGCTCCGGGCGTTGTCACGATAGGCCAGCAGGCGTCCGTCCAGCGCCGTCCCCCTTCGTCCGTCCTGGAACGGCGACGCCGCCGCGAGCGCCGGAATCAGCGGAAGCACGAGCCGGATCGCCGCATGTAGCCGCCCGAACTCCTCGTCGCTCGCGAAGGGGAGGTTCAGGTGGGTACTCTGCAGGTTGGCCCATCCGTGTCCCGAGCAACCGAAGATCCGGTCGAAGGCGTGGTAGACCTCGGTGTACTCGTGCGGCCAGAGCTCGGTCTCGGTGCCGGGATCCATCCACGGATGCATGGCGCCGGGCATGAGCCTCGCGCCCAGGCGTCCGAGCTCCGCGTTCGCCTTCATCTCGCTCTCGTGGAAGCGCCGGGCCAGACCGGTGAGCGTCGGCGCCGGCCCGTTCGTCTTGAGCTCGAGGACGTGCAACGTGAGCTCGTTGGACCAGGCGAGCTCCCCCAGCTCGACCTCCGACACCGCAGAGCCCGCCACGGCCGCCATCAGCTCGTCGGCCACCGGCTTCACCGAGAGCGTCTCGGAATCGACGATCATCGCCTCGATCTCGACCCCGTACGCCTCGAAGAGCCCCGGGCGCTCCCGGGGCGGGAGCACCGTGGTGGGCTTGCCTCCGTCGTCGCTCACGACGCCGACCCTTCCCTGCCTCGGCGGTCGAGCCGCACGCGGAACCAGCGGACGACCTCGTCGTAGAGGCCGTCCTTCAGAACGCCGTCCTCGTATCCCGCGTCGAGGTTCGGGTTGTCGTTGACCTCCATGACGACCACGCGACCGTCCACTTCCTTGAGGTCCACGCCGTACAGACCCTCACCGATGAGCGAGGCCGCCTTGAGTCCCGCCTCGACCACGGCCGGAGGCGCGTCTTCCACGGCGACCGACTCCACCTTTCCGTATCGGCGCTCTCCGTTGCCGTCGCTCTGCACGATCTGCCAGTGACCCTTGGCCATGTAGTAGCGGCAGACATAGAGGACGTGCCGGTCGAGGACGCCCACCCGCCAATCGAAGGTCGAGGGAGCGAACTCCTGTGCCACCACGAGCTCGGACTCCTCGAAGAGATGGCGGAGCGCCGGTGCCAGCTCCTCTTCGCTCGTGACCTTCACCACGCCGGATGAGAACGATCCGTCGGGCTTCTTGAGCACGCACGGGAGTCCGATGACGTCGGCCACCTCGGCCGCGTTGCCCTCGTGCACCACCAGCGTCTTCGGGCACGGGATCCCGTGGCGGTCGAACAGCTCGGCCTGGTAGACCTTGTTGCTGCACCGCACGATCGACTCGGGATCGTCGATGACGGCCAGGCCCTCGGCGGCGGCCCGCGTCGCGAACCGGTAGGTGAAGTGGTTCACCTGGGTCGTGGTCCGGATGAAGAGGGCGTCGAACTGGGCCAGGCGGCCGATGTCGTCCGGCCCGATCGTCTCGACGCCGATCCCCTGGCGCGCCCCGGCACGGACGAAGCGGCGGATCGCCCGATCGTCGGAGGGTGGGTGGCGGTCGTTCTCGTCCAGCAGGATCGCCATGTCGTAGCGATGCTCCTGCGTGCGCGACACGTATCGCGTGGGACGGGCGAAGTACTCCCTGGCGCGCTCGAGCACGAAGTCCCGGTGCGACTCGGGAATGTCGCCCCCGGCGAGCGGTCGGATCGTCACCATGCGCCAATGCCCGTCGTCGTCCCGCGAGAAGCGTGCGGACAGGAACGGCGCAGGAAACTGGTTCCAGAGCGCCCGGCTCAGCCGGTCGTAGCGCCGCGCCACGTTGCGGCCGAAATACACGCTGAGGCGGAAATCATCCGAGCGCAGGGGCGCGAGGCTCTTCTGGATGAGCTCGTCCAGATCTTCCGAGGCGAGCCTCACCAGGGACGACAGCGAGAGCGCCTGCAAGGTCGCCACGGACGGCAGGGGGCGATGGCCCCGCGCGGCCGCGAGAAGCGAAACGTAGTAGCCCACGCTCTGGTAGCCGTAACGCCGGCACATGTTGAACACCGCGACGCGCTTCAGCTCCGCGTAGCGTCGCTCCACCAGGTAGGCACGGGCCGGCACCACCTCGGCACCCTCGATCTCGAACGGCCAACGCTTCGGGTTCTCGACCACGACGAGTGGGATCACGGGATCTCGCCCTCCGTCGCGGGCTCGATGACGAGGAGGTTGGCGTCGTACGTGAGCACGCCGAGAAGCACGGCGCCCATGAGCCGGAGAACCCCCACTCGGTAATTGTGGGAGCCGAAGCGCGGGTTCTCGTGGAGCGGATCCGCCACGAGCACGGAGTCGGTCGCCGCGTCGTAGCCGTGGACGACCACGAAATGGCCCGTGGGCTCGCCGGCGACCGAATCGTAGGTCAGCGTGCCGCCGCGATCGACCTCACGGGCGCACCCGTACAGATAGGTCGACGAGAGGCCCGTGAGGATCGGCATCCCTTCCATGAGGTGGCCGCGGATCAACTCGGGCCTGAGCTCCTCGAATCGGATCTCCCCTCCCAGGTCCAGGAAGTCGAGATAGGCTCGGGTCGCCACTTTCAGCTTCGCCACGTCCTTGACCTCGGCCTGCTGCCGAAGGCGCTCCGCCAGGCCGGCGGCCCGGTCCGCGAACCAGGTAGGGTCGAAGACGTCGAGGTTGTACGTGTAGAGCGTGGCCTCGAAACCACGCTGCAGCGCGTGGCATCCCATGAACACGGCCAGCGTGCCGCCGCTCACCAGGGGCGTGACCTCACGAATCACCTGCTCGAGCGGCAGCGGGTGCCCGAAGTACCCGTACACCGCGTGAAGGCACGTGGGCCCGCAGGTCAGGTCGTCCGGCTGCGGGAGGATGTCGAGGATGAGCTGCTCGGTGCGCGAAGCCACGTGACCAGTGCCGCCAGAGGGCACTGCCGGTGCCCGACCGGGAGGCCTCCATCGAGCGGCCTCGATCGCCATACGCCAGATAAGATACCCGCTCGGCCCCGAGCGGTGCAGTGGGAGTGGGAGGTGAACGCAGGGGAGCGACGGGCCCGTGGGCGCCCGGGGCATCGGGTTGGTCAGAGCACGTAGTGCCGGGCCGGTCGGCTGGGAATGTTCCGGTCGGTCAGCGCACGGAGGTTCGAGCCGGCCCGCCCGGAACGGGTCGGTCGGTCAGGGCGCCGCCCGATGGGAGAGCAGGCCCAGCGGCGGACGAGCCGCGTCCTTCCAGGCCCACCACTTCAGGAGCCCGGGGTCGGGATCCGCAGCCTCGGCATAGTAGACCGCACAACGGAAGACGTAGAGCACGCAGCGGTCGACCGCCGCGCCCTGGTGCGCGCACAGGCGTGCGTAGAGCTCCTCGGGGTCCCTGCCTACGAGGTCCCGCACCCGGGCGATTCCGATGGCGCCGAGGTCCTTCTCGATCGAAGGCCCCACGCCGGGGATGCGACGCAGCTCGGACATTGGGCAGACCCTCCTGAGGCTGAAGGTGTTCGCCACGCTGCCCCCCTCGGGGGCCCTCCGTCAAGGCGCTCGACCGCGTCTCGTCCTTGCTTCGCCCCGACCTGCCCCGTAGCGTGGCGCGTCCACGGCCATCCGTCCGCCGACCCTTCGATGGATATCTTTTGAACACAGACACCCCCTGGTTCCGTAAACGCCACTGGCAGATCCTGGCCGGCATCGTTCTGGGTCTGGGCTACGGGGTCGCCTCCGTGGAGCTGGGCTGGCACGAGTTCACGGCCGACTGGATCGCGCCGTGGGGGGTGATCTTCCTGAATCTCCTGAAGATCATCGCGGTGCCGCTGGTCGTGCTTTCCTTGGTCGCGGGCGTCGCTTCGCTGGGTAACCTGGCCGATCTGTCGCGCATCGGCGGCCGCACCATCGTGTTCTTCCTCGCGACCACGATCGTGGCGGCGCTCATCGGTCTGGCGGCGGTCGACCTGGTCCGCCCTGGACGCTCCCTGCCTCCCCAGGTGCGGGAGTCGCTGGTCGAGACCTACCGCCAGGAGGTGACCGACCGCGCGACGCAGGCCCAGCAGGTCGGCGGCTCGGGGCCTCTGGCGCCGTTGGTGCAGATGGTTCCGGAGAACGTGGTCGAGGCGGCGTCCAACAACCGGAACCTCCTCCAGATCGTCTTCGTCTGCCTGCTCGTGGGCGTGGCGTTGGTCAAGGCCGGCGAGGAGGTGACGGGCAAGATCCTGCCTCTCTTCGAGGCGGGCTTCGCCCTCGTCATCGAGGTCGTCGATCTGGTGATGTACATCGCGCCCCTCGGCGTCTTCGCGCTCGTCGCGGACACGATCGGAGCCGTGCCGGTGAGCGCGCCGGGCATGCTGTGGACGCTCCTCGGCGCGCTCGGGCTCTACGCGCTCACGCTCGTCGGGGGGCTCCTGGTCCACACCTTCGGCGTCTATCCCCTCGTGCTCCGCCTCTTCAGCGACGTCGGCGTCGCACGCTTCTTCAAGGCGATGGCTCCGGCGCAGCTGGTGGCGTTCTCCACCAGCTCCAGTGCCGCGACGCTCCCTGTGACGCTCGAGGCGTGCAACGAGGATCTGGAGATCCCGAACGAGGTCACCTCGTTCGTCGTGCCGCTCGGCGTCACGGTGAACATGGACGGAACCGCGATGTTCCTGGTGGTGGCCGCGCTCTTCATCGCACAGGCGACGGGCACGCCCGTGGACCCGGCGGCCCGCTGGACCGTGGTCATGATGGCGGTGCTCGGCTCGATCGGCGCGGTCGCGGTTCCGAGCATCGGCATCGTGTTCCTGATCTCGATCGTGGCCGCCATCGGCGCGCCGACGGCCGGCGTCGCGCTCGTGCTGAGCGTGGATCGCATCCTGGACATGATCCGCACGGTGACCAACGTCACCGGTGACGCGGTCGTGGCCTGCGCGGTGGCCAGGAGCGAGGCCCGCCGGTCGGCTCCACCGAATCCGACAACTCCCCGAGAGGTCTGAATGACGAAGGGTACGCACGACTTTGTCGCGGACGGACGCAACGAGAGCGTCCTGGTCTACATGAACGGTGAGCTCGTTCCGCGCGCCGAGGCCGTCGTCTCGGTCTTCGACAGCGGCTTCCTCCTGGGCGACGGTGTCTGGGAAGGACTGCGCCTGCACGAAGGGCGGTTCTCGTTCCTCGACCGGCACCTCGACCGGCTGGAGCAGGGCGCGAAGACGATCGATCTCGACATCGGGATGAGCCGCCGGGAGCTGACCGAGGCGCTGCATCGCACCGTCGAAGCCAACGACATGACGGACGGCGTGCACGTGCGCCTCATGGTCACGCGCGGGCTCAAGAAGTCACCTTCGCAGGACCCGAGGCTGAACGTGGGCGGAGCCACGGTGGTGATCATCGCGGAGCACAAGGTGGCCGCGGAGCAGCCCGGCGGGTTGGCCCTGGCCACGACCCACATCCGCAGGGGCCGCCCCGACGTCCAGGATCCGGGGCTCAACTCGCACAGCAAGCTCAACTGCGTTCTGGCGATGGTCGACGCGATCAAAATGGGCGCCGACGAGGCGCTCATGCTCGATCCCCACGGGTTCGTGAGCACGTGCAACGCCACGAACTTCTTCGTCGTCCGCCACGGTGAGGTGTGGACGTCCACGGGCGTCTACTGTCTCAGGGGGATCACGCGCGGCGTCATCCTCGAGATCTGCGCCGAGGCCGGCATTCCGGCCAGGGAGAAGGACTTCTCGCTCATGGAGGTCTACGACGCGGACGAGGCGTTCGTCACGGGGACGTTCGGCGGGCTCACGCCCGTCTCTTCCGTGGACGGACGGAGCATCGGCACGGAGTGGCCGGGCCCCATGACCGCGCGCCTTCTGGCTCTCTATCGCGAGAAGCTCCGGACGGGGGGCGGCTGAGCGGGGAGCATCCGCTCCGGCGACGGACAGCCCGGGGCCAGGACGGACGCGCGCCGAGCGCGGACGACGGGCGGCCTGCGCCGCGGTCCCACGACGCTCAGTGTGGGAAGAAGAGGATATAGACCAACCCGGCGATCACGGTCCCGATCGCGACCTTCCGCCCGATCGCGCTCTGGGGAAGCGTGTCCGGAGGCGTCTGGCGCGACCAGAACGAGACGACCCCGCACGGATCGCCACGGCCGAGCTCCACGGGAATGGCCGGACGCATGTACACCTCGACGCCCTCGAGCAGGACCGGGCTGAACGAGCGCACGTCGGAATACGGTACCTCCATCCCGTTGAGGTAGTACGTCGGCGTGCAGGATCCTCGCATCGTCATCTCGCCGGTGATGGGATCGGCGGTCCGCACCATGGGCGTGACCCACTGGAGCATCTGCCCGGTGTTCTGGACCTTGTTCTGCCAATGGCGCAGCGAGTCCCGGCTCATGAACTTGGCGAAGCCCGTCTCCCCGAACTGGCTGTAGCGCTGGAAGAAGGGGTCCATCCCCACCAGCTCGCCGCGATTCTCCCACGGCTTGGCGGAGACGTTGACCGTGAGGGGATCGAGCATGACGGCGTCGACCCCGAGGCGGAAGTCCACGTCGAGCGTGTCGCCGACCCTCAGATACAGGTCGTTGCTCACGCTCGTCCGATAGCCCATCGCCTCCCCCCTCAGCTTGTACGTTCCGGCCCGGGGGCTGGCGAGCCGGAACGTACCGTCCGAGCGGGTGAGCACGGTGGCCACGGGCGACCTGCCCTTCCACAGGAGCCGGATCGTCCCGTACGGAATCGCGTTCCCGGTCTCGTCGTCGAGCAGACGACCCTCGATGAGCTCCTCCCCCTGTCTCAGCGGTCGGGCCGCGCGCGCCACGCTCACGCGGACGGTGTCCAGGAGGAACGGCGTGGGCGTCAAGCGCAGCTGCACGAACGCGCTGTCTCCCGGCGCGAAGGTCCGGGCCGGGCTCTCCTGCGGATGATAGCCCACCCGCTCCGCCCGAAGCCTATACGCGCCCGGGCGCCGAAGACGAAGCGAGAAGCGGCCGTCACGATCCGTCGTGACCGTCTCGACGAGCCCACCCCCGGCGTCCAACAGATGAACGTCCGCGTGCTCGACGGGCTGGCCCGACTCCTCGTCGACGGTCACACCGCGAAGCATGATGGCCGTGCTGTCCTGGGCCCACGCGGGGAAGGCGGCCAGACACAGAGCCAGAAGCGAGACGACATGGCACGACCAGGTCGGGCGGCGCCCACCGGACCTGCGGCGGCGAGGATCGCCTCGCTTCGTCTGGTTCGTCGACCTCTGCGTCATGCGTCCGTTCCGTACTCCGGCTCGCCCCCGAGTGGTCCGTACGCGCGCGGCCGCTCTCAGGGCCGCCCGTTGCGGAAGCGGCTGATCCGGCCCTGTCCGGCAGCCCATCCCGCATCGGCATTCACGAACGCGGTGGTCCAGTAGTTCACCGAGTCGATGCGCGTCCAGCTCTTCCCGTCGTCGACCGAATACGCGGATCCCTGCGGATTGACCGCCACCAGCGAGGGCGTGGGGGTACCGGGGACCCAGCTGACCGCGAAGACGGCGCCCGGGAGATTCGTACGGCCGGCCATCGTCCAGGTTACGCCCCCGTCGCTCGTCAGGGCGATGTCGTCGTAGGGCGTGTCGCGGTGGCCGTCGTCGCCTCCGGCGATCACGCCGTGCAGGTCGTCGCGGAACGCGAT
This sequence comes from uncultured Gemmatimonadaceae bacterium, assembly GCA_964630935.1. Lineage (GTDB taxonomy): Bacteria > Gemmatimonadota > Gemmatimonadetes > Longimicrobiales > Gaopeijiaceae > SZUA-318. Next base: position 10,983 of record CAZVYM010000047.1, read on the forward strand.
CGAGAAGATCCCCGCGGTCTTGGAGGGACTCGCGATGGGCGTGGGAGCGGCCTCCCACGTGGCGCCGTAGTCGGTCGTGCGGAAGACCCTCGTGTCGACCGCGGACGCCCCGGTACCGAACCAGCCGAGACCGCCCGGCCGCGTCGTGACGCAGGTGCCGGACGCCGCGAAGGCGCCCTCCCCCGGGCGCGCGTCAGGCACCTGAGCCGTATCGACCCGCTCCCACGTGCGTCCGCCGTCGGTCGTGCGGATCAGGGTGAACTCACCGTCGTGGCTGTCGCTGAACGCGAAGCCGCGCTCGCGGTCCCAGAACGAGAGGCAGTCGAAGAAGGCGTCGGGGTCCTCGTTCTCGAAGGAGAGCTCCCAGGTCGCGCCCCCGTCCACGGTGTGATAGATGCGCGACTGCGGCCCGTTTCCGATCGAGAGGACGAACGCCTCCTGGCCGGAGAACGCGGCGACGTCCCGGAACTGGAGGCTGTCGGCGCCCGGCACGACCGTGACCGCCCAGGTCGCGCCGCCGTCCGTGGTGCGCGCCACGCGCCCACCCGTCCCCGCCACCCAGACGGTGCTCGTGTCGAGGGCCGCCATCCCGATGAAGAGCGCGGACGAGTCCTCGTACTGCACCTGCCACGACGGATGCACGACGCCTGCGTTCTGGCCTTTCTGCCGGCAGGCGAGCAGGAGACAACATAGGACCAGCACTGCTCCAACGGATCGAGACACCGAGCCTCCTCGAGTTGTCGCGCTCACGGGTCGCCGAACCAGGGAAGCGACCGCCACCCCTGCCCGGGCGCCATCGGCGCTCCGCGGGGGTCCGAAGCAGGACACTACGCAGGGCGGGTCACTCTGTCCAACACTCCCCGGGCCCCGCGCCCGTGACAATTCCGGCTTCCGGGAGCATTATGGCCGCATTCCTCCTCCGCGTTTCTCACAGGAGATGGACCATGTCACGCTTCGGGGATCTTCCCTCGCGCTCGAGGCACTTCCGGATGAGCGCCTTGTCCCTCGGCCTGCTGCTCGCGCTCGCCCTCCCCCTGACGGCACAGGAGAAGGTCGACCTGGCGACGATCCAGCGCATCGAAGCCGAGGAGGCCGACCACTCGCAGGTCATGGACATCATGAGCTGGCTCTCGGACGTGTACGGGCCGCGACTCACGTGGTCTCCCGACGCCGAGCGGGCCGCCCAGTGGGCGATGTCCGAGATGAAGTCCTGGGGACTCCGGAACGTGCACGAGGAGCCCTGGACGGATCCCCCGGGAATCGGCTGGGAGAACGAGCGGTTCTCGTTCATGGCCACGTCGCCGGTCGCGTTCATCGTCCAGGCCGTGCCGCGCGCCTGGTCGGCGAGCACCGACGGCACGGTGACCGGCACCGCCGTGCGGACCGAGGCAGGCTGCTCCGACGAGTTCGTCCAGAAGTACGGCGGCAAGCTGAAGGGTGTCTTCGTGTTGGCCACGCCCCCGGTCGACCACCCGGTGACCGACTTCGAGCCGACGGCCCGGCGTGATTCCGACACGGACCTGGCCGAGATGGCCGCGGCCTCGCCGACGGAGGGAGGAGGCAGGCGGTTCCGGGGCGGCGCGGGTCAAGGTGAGCGCTCCGCCGTGTGCCAGGCCCAGTTCGTTCGCGACTCGGCCGCCGCGGCGGCCGCCGCCCTCGCGGCCGGTAGCCGCAGGTTCTACGTGCGCGGCGGCCTCAACATGAACGACACCTCGTTCCTGCGATGGATGGAGCGGCAGGGCGTGGCCGCCGTCCTCCTGGGCGACACCCGCCACAGCGGAGGGGACATCGGAACGGACAACGGCTCGCCGCGCATGGCGAACCCACCCCAGGTCCCGTTCGTGCACGTCGGCATGGAGTCGTACGGGCGTATCGCGCGTATGCTGGACAAGGGCGTGCCGGTCAAGCTCGAGCTGAATATGCGGAACCGGTTCTATCCGAAGAACACGAGCTCCTTCAACATCATCGGCGAGATCCCCGGCACCGACCCGCAGCTGAAGGACCAGGTGGTGATGCTCGGAGGCCACTTCGACTCGTGGCACGCCGGCACCGGAGCCACCGACAACGGAGCCGGCTCGGGCACGATGCTCGAGGCCGTTCGGCTTCTCACGGCCCTCGGGCTGAAGCCCCGCCGCACGATCCGCATCGCGCTCTGGACCGGCGAGGAGCAGGGCCTTCTCGGCTCGCGCGCCTACACCCGGGCGCACTTCGGCTACACGGACGGATCAGGGTTCCATCCCACGGCGGAGCACGCGAAGCTCGCCGCCTACTTCAACGTCGACAACGGAGGCGGGAAGATCCGGGGCGTGTACCTGCAGGGGATCGCGGCAGAGCGTCCGATCTTCGACGCGTGGATGGAGCCGTTCCGCGCCAAAGGGATGAACACGCTCACCATCCGCAACACCGGAGGAACCGACCACCTCTCGTTCATCGGGGTGGGTCTGCCGGGCTTCCAGTTCATCCAGGATCCGCTCGACTACGGCAACTTCACGCACCATACGAACCAGGACGTCTACGAGCACCTCCAGCCGGACGACATGAAGTTCAACGCCGCCGTCGTGGCGAGCTTCGTGTGGCAAGCCGCCCAGCGGGACGAGGTGCTGCCGCGGCCGCCGGTCCCGGAGGCGATGGGCGGGCGGTAGACGCGCGCGGCATAGTCGCACCGAATCCCGAGAAAACGGCCCCTCGGCAATCGTGCCGAGGGGCCGCATGTCCGTCGTCGCTCAACCAGTGCCCCGCCAGGGAATCGAACCCCGAACCTACTGATTAAGAGTCAGTTGCTCTGCCAATTGAGCTAGCGGGGCGCAGTCCCGCGGGTTACTTCTCCGCGGGAGACTCGAAAGCTATCGGAGACGTCCTCGGGGTCAAGCGTCAGCGGAAACCGATTCCTCCGACTCGGCGGCGAAGCCGACACCCGCCACCTGCACGTCGACGTCGATCCCCTTGCGGACGCTCCCCGTGACCACGCAGAAGTCCTCGAAGATGTCGAGGCAGCGGGACAGCCTGTTGGAAGGAACGCCGTCGAAGGAGGGCTCGAGGATCACATGGACCTTCGTCACGCGCAGTCGGCCCTGCTCGTTGCGCTCGATCTGCCCTTCGACCCGCGCGGTCAGATCGGAGACCGAGACGTGGGCCTTTTCGAGGCAGAAGAGCAGGCTCGCGGCCAAGCAGTTTCCGATGGCCGCCCCGAGCATGCGGGCGGCGTTGGGCGCGACCCCGTCTCCGATGGGCTCGGGCTCGTCCATCAGGACCGTGGTCCAGGACGGATCGTCGAAATCGACGGCGAACTGATAGCCCTCGCGCCGGGTGACGGTGAGGGAAAAAGACTTCCCGCTCATGCGAGGCTTCCTCTGTGGTTTGTCTAATTCAGGATGGGTCGCTGCGCTCCGCGCACCCGAATGAAAGCTACCGAACGGTGCCGAGAAGACCACCGGGGCAAGGCACCCGGGCAACTGTGGGGCTTCTCCCCTCCCCCGGCGGGGAATTCGTCCTACAGACAGCAATAGGGCCGATTCTTCAACATCAAACCGGCTTCGTCTTTCCTTCGGAGGTATCAATGCGAAAGCTAGTCTTGGTCGCCGCTGCCCTCGCTCTGGGAGCGTGCGGGAACCAGCCGCAGCCGGCCGCGCAGGCGACCAGCGGCCAAGTGGATTCCACTGAGGTGCACCAGGCGGTCGTGCTCACCCCATCGCAGCAGCAGGGCCAGATCATCTTCCAGTCGGTTTGCTGGAGCTGCCATGGCAACGACGGGCGAGGGGACGGTCCCGCCGTGCAGGCCGGCACCGTCACGTCACCGCCGACATTCCTGAGTCCCAAGTACGCCGACGCCACTCTGGACGAGCTGCAGCAGCGCTTCCAGGTCGGAATCGACGGACAGGACCCGAATCATCCCCACATGAAGTACGTCGCGTCTCTCCTCAAGCCGGACAAGTTCGCGGAGGCGCTTGCCTACATTCCGGCGCTGTCCTACCCACCGGAGATCCCGGGCAGCGCCATCGCGGGCCAGCAGATCTTCCAGTACCGGTGTGCTCCGTGCCACGGACCGAGCGGGCTGGGCAACGGTCCCGCCGCGGAGTTCCTGGTCGCGGTGAAGCCCGCGAACCTGACCCAGGACACCCTGATCGCGAGCAAGGACTGGAACGCCGTCTACAACAAGATCCGCGAGGGTGGCCAGAAGGTCCACGGATCGTCGATGCCGCCGTGGGGCATCATTCTGAGCGACAACGACATCTGGGACCTGGTCGCGTATCTGGCGACCTTCCAGCCGGGGCTGGTGAATCCGCCGGCCTGGGCGAAGTGAGGTAGGCCGCGTCCGGATCGGGGGCGCACCCCGGCCGGATCTACGGAACACAAAACGAGGCGGGCCGCCCCCAACGGGGCGGCCCGCCGCCAGTTGAAAGCCGGGACCGGCCCGCAGCGAGCGCAGCGGGAGGCCGGGACGTCCGGACGCAAAACGTACAAGACGTAGTACGCAACCCCGTCGATGTCCCGGGCGTCGATGCCCGCGATCCCGAAGGTCGGCATTCCAGCGTGCCCGACCCAGATCCGCTTCCTGAGGGAGTCCATCGCATTGGTGTACTTCGCGTACTTCCAGTCCGGCTCGACGAGCGAGGGCGGGAAGATCTTGCGACTGCGATCGTAGTCCGTGTCGCCCTTCCCCAACGTTCCGTGGCAACGCCGGCAGCTCGCCGCGTACACCGCGTTGCCGTCGAGCTGGCGGATGGAGTCGGTCGCCCAGGTCACCGTGTCGAAGATCTGGGGAGTGTAGGCCGCCTCGGCTTCGGCGACCTGCTTGGAACGATCGGGAGGCTCGAAATGGTGTCCTCCGCACGCGGTGAGGGCCACTCCGGCCAACGCGACCGCCGTGAGCGCCACACGTACCTTCATCGCGTCGTGTCTCCCTGCGTCGGATGTACGAGGCTCGCTCCGGGCTGGATCTTCTGCACCCTGTCCATCGCCTTCTGGGCCTCCTCTTCGTCGCCGAGCGCGCGTTCGGCCATGTAGACACCGAACCACGCGGCCGCGACACCATCGTCGATCTCGGTCGCCGCCTTGTAGTGGCGGAGAGCCTCCTGATTGTTCCCCTCCCGGAATGCGGCGCTACCGCTGTCGAGCTGAGCCACCAGCGCCGGGGGCAGGTTCTCCCGCTGCTGGCGGACGTCCTGGGGAGTGATCGTGTCGGTTCTCTGGTCTTCCTGCTTCCGACAGGCCACCACGCCGGTCAGAACGAGCACGAGCACCATCCACCGCTTCGCGCTCATGATCCACCTCCATCCAGTGGGTTCTTCAAATGGCATGCCAGGCACGCGTTGGGATTCTTCGCCCATGCGCTCGCGGCGTCGAAACCCTCACCGTGCGGATTGACGTTCAGCGCCCCCGTCACGCTGTGGCACTGGAGACAGTCTTGCTGCCTGTGGCAGGAAGTGCAGCTCTCGAGGTTCTGCTTCGCCTCGGCGCCGTGACGGAGCAGCCATAGAGGTTCGGCGGTGTGATAGGCCTGTCCGAGCGTCCCGGACGTGCCCAACCCGCTCTGTACGTGACAGTTCCTGCAGAAGACGGCCGTGTTGTGGCACGCCGAACAGTCGGTTTCCCGTCCGAACGCCTCCGAGGCATGGCGCGTCACGAAGTCCGGCGGATGATAGCCCCCGTTGGAGGGCCCGTCGTGGCATTCCACACAGAACGATTCGGCGTGGCATGTCTGACAGCTCTGGTTGCTCGCCGCCGCCAACGTCGGGTGCACCTTCATGAAGAACTGCGAATCGTGACTCTTGGGCGCGTGCCTCGCGACCATCACTCCGGGCGCCCTCGATTCCTTCCGGGACGGCAACCCGTCCACGGCGCCGGGGACCGTGCCCTGGTGACATGTGAGACAGCTGTTGGACGTGTGGCATGTGCCGCACCGCGCGAGGCTCGCCTGTGCGCCGTGCTCGGACAGCCAGTGCTCGTCCCCGTGCGAGGCGGGCACGGGATAGTGCGCCTTCGCGGGCGGCAGCTCCATCCCGGCCGGAGCCGTCGGGATCGCCTGGATGGGCTTTCGGTTCCCGTCCACGTGGCACGCCAGACAACGCTCCTCCGTGTGACACGTGGCGCAGCGCGACGTGCTGGTCGCGGCGGCCGCGCCGTGACCCTCGATGAGGAAGGTCGAGTCCCTGTGGTCTCTCGGCAGGGGGAGCTTCTCGATCTGCGCGAGTCCGAATCCCGACCGGGCCAGCGGCACGTGACAGGTCGAGCAGTTGGCGTCCACGAAGTGGCTGGTCGCGGTGTGGGCGTGGCAGCTCCAGCACGTGTTCATCTGCGGCATCGAGCCCACGGACATCCGCGAACGAGGCCGAGCGTGGCACTGCTCGCACGTGAGCGCCGAATCCCCGGCCGCCTGCAGCCGCTGAACGTGCTGCACGTGGTCGAACCGCACGTTGGTCACGGGCTGGGTGTACCCGTTCCAGCTCACCTTCGGGCGCGTCTGGCCATCGTGGCACTCCGCGCACAGCTGGGGGCTGGGGAAGAACGTGGCGCTGTCGCCCTGCGGGATCCCCTGGTGGCAGCCGGTGCACAGCGGGAAGAGCCCCTCGTGTCGGGCATGCGGGAACGTCGCCTGCTGCTGGGCATCGCCCCGGACCGCGAGCGCACCGCCCGTGAGCACGGCCGCCACGAGAAAGACGCCGAGGAGGACGGTGGTTCTTCCGCGCCGTTCGATCGCACGCCAGACGTTCATCGTGTCCTCCCGTCGGCCATGCCCGGATCACTCCCCACCGCGATGCGGAGACCGGTCCATGCCCGGGTCTGGTTCCACGGGCTGTTCACCGACCCGCCGCGGGACTCCAGACGGATGATGCTCATGCCCCCCGTCAGCGACGCTCGATCGGTCACCCCGACCGAGAGATCGAGCCCACCTCCGTAGGCGCGGCCGTCTCCCAGACGATACTGCTCGATCTGCTGGAACGTGGTCCCGGTGGCGGCCACCGACACGCGCTCGAGCGGCTTCCACTGAACGGACGCATTCGCCGAGCTCAGGAAGGCACCCGGAAGCCACTGCAGCTCGTAGGACCCCCGAACCGCCCAACGCTCTGCCGGCTGCCACGCGAGTCCGGCGCTGGCGGTGTTGCCGCGGTTCTCGAGCGGACGGAGGACCACCGCCGTCCCGGCGTCACCGTACTGGCGCCATCCGGTCGTCGCCCACGCGCTCAGCGTCGGTGAAGCCGACCAGCTCAGGCGGCCCTGAACCTCCGTGTACGAGACGGGCGCGAAGTAGCCCCAGATCGTGGACAGGGAGAAATAGGGGACGTAGCGACGCGCGGTCGCCTCCAGCAGCCAGTGCCCCTGCAGGAGGGGCACCGAGAGCGTCAGATGGCCCTTGCCGAGGCGAGAGAAGGCGAAATCGTAGTCCAACGATCCGGAGACCATGACTCCGGGGAGCGCGGAGGTGACCGCGACCGAGGCACGCTCGGACTCCAGACCGGAGTGGTCGGAAAGCGTCTCTCGCTGGTATCGTGCCGTCACGGACGTCGTCGAGAGGCGGGCGCCGACCGTGCCTCCCAGCAGATAGACGCTCTTGTCCGGGACGAAGTCCTCCAGGCCCCGGAGCGCCTCGTTCGCCGGCTCACGAAGACCCCGAGCCAGGCTCCGCCCCCCGTAGGCCTGGATGCGCGTGCGCCAGCGAGTGAACGAATAGGAGACGCTCCCTCCGTCGAAGGCGGAGAAGCCCAGACCGGAGCGGACCTCCTGACGACCCGCTCGAATGAGCATGGGCCCCCGGACGAGCTGTGCGTAGGCCAGCATGGCGTCGAAGGCGTTGTCGGAGCGCGGCCAAACGAAATCCGTTCCCCCGTGCGCCCGGGCCCGCAGCAACGTCGTCACGCTGAGGCCCTGCATTCCCAGCCCCCAGGCCGTCAGGCTCACGTCCTGCGTGGCGACCACCGCCCGGGCCCGGTCGAGCGCCCGGTAGCCGACGCAGAGCGAATCGCCCGTGCATGTGACGGGCTGACCCTCGTAGGTGGCGTTTCCGGATGCGTCGATGGTGACCTGGCTCTTGAGAAGCGTGTCCATGGCGATGGGTCTCAGGCCCACCATCTGGACGTTGGTGCTGGTCCACCCGCGAACGCCCTGCGCCGCGGCCCGTGCGGGAAGCGCGGTCAGCACCACGATCAGCGCCGACCAGGGCCACAGTCCTCGGGCCAACCTCCCCGGTCGAAGGTCGCTCACCCCGGTCATGCCCCTGCGCCCCCTCCGGAAGATCGATGCGTGGGAAGCGCGTGGCAGTCGGTGCATTCCCGGCCCGGATTGTGGTTCTTCTGCTGTTGGTGACAAACCAGGCAGACCGTGCGTGTTCGGGGCGGGCCCTGGAAGGGCGGCGGGTTGTGGCACCCGGAGCCCGAGCACGTGACGTGCGCCTGAGCCACCGGGTGAGCGCTTGGCGGAGGCTGCTGGTGACAGGACGCGCAATTGTTGTCGACCTCGTGATGCTGCTCGTGGCACCCGTCGCAGTCCACCGACGCGGCGCTGCGATCGAGACCCTCGGTGTGGCACCGGGAGCAGTCGATCCCCTGATGCGGCCGATGCTGGAACGAGAACGTTCGCCGTTGTGGCGTCTTGCTCCCTACGGAGAACGTGACCGACCGCTCGACCTCGAACGTCCGGGTAGGCTCGTCCGACGGCTTGTGGCATCGGGTGCAGGAGTTGGAAACGGGCGGACTGTGGTGACAGCTCCGGCAGTCCTGGAGCGTCGTGACCTTCAGGCCCCCGTGGCTCTTCGTATCGTCGTGACACTTGAGACACGCCACGCTCTTGTGTTGAGAGTGGAGGAACCGGGGAGCGGTCTGTTGCTGCTGTTGCTGCTGCGCAGGCGGGGCCGGGATCGGTACTCCGGCACCCATGCCCACGCCGATCCCGGCGAAGTGGACGTAGGGTGACTCGTCGGAGGGTCCCCCGGCGAAGTGGACGTAGGGTGAGCCCTCGGAGGGTCCCCCGGCGTGCGCGTACGGCGAAGGGCGCGTCGCCGCCTCGGGAAGGCGGTCCGCGACCGTCTCCGCCGACGTCGTGCCGGTCGTGTCCCCGATCACGTCCTCGGGGGACGGAATCGGAACCGACGGGTCGTCGTGCTGGATGTTCTTGTGACACGCCACACAACGCGTGCCGTCCACCTTGAAGGAGTGGGCGACGTGACAGTTCGTGCAATCCTCGAGGACGCCCGGAGCCATCCCCCGGTGGAACGGCGTGATCGTGTCGATCTGCGTGTGGCAACCGGCCTTCGTGCACGACTCCACGGCATCGTGCGGGCTGTGCTGCGTATGCGGATTGTGACAGGACGCACAGGAGCCTTCGTGCGGATCGGGGGTGGGCATGTGCACCAGCTTCCGCATCGCGTGGCACGTCAGGCATTCGTTGCTCTTGGGCGCCAGCGCCGCCATCGCCTGCTGCTCGTTGTCGGTGGCCGGCACCGGCTTGGTGAAGCCGTGGCACGCCACGCAGTGGATCGTCAGGTTGGCCATCTTGCCCAGGACGATCTTGTTGTGCGTGTGGCACCCGGACTGCGTGCAGGTCTTGTCCGACGGAGCGAACTCGTGCAGCGACGTGGAATGGCACTCGACGCACTGCAGGCCCTTCAGCCTCGGATCCTTCGACTCGAGATGGGCCTTGTGCCCCGCCGAGTTCTTGATGACCTCCCACTTCTTGGGGTCACCCTTGATGTGGCACGAGGCGCAGCGCTCGTTCGATACCTCGGCGTGGACCTCCAGCTTCTGAGGGTTCTCCACGATCTGCGTGAGCGCCATCTCGCTGCGGGTGATGATGGTCGGCTGATGGCACGCCTTGCACCCGAGCCCGCGGTGTGCGCTCCTGGCGAAACGTTGATACGGATCCGCCATGAGGTGGCACGACAGACAGAAGTCGTTGTCGTGCTGCACGTAGTCGTAGGTCCTGTAGGCGTAGTAGCCGCCCGCGCCGACCCCGGTGGCGATGAAGACGCCGATCAGGGCGAGGGCCGGGAGCGAGAGCCGGGTGACCCAGGTCAGGACGTGAGACGGAACCGAACGTAGCTTTTCGAACATACCGCTGAGGTTGGGGGGCAGGGCCCATTCCGTAAAGTCGGGAGATCCCCTATAGGGGCGTAATCCCTGGCGATCGGGGGGACGGCCGGCGTCTGCCGGACGGCCACCGACGGCTCGCGCGCTCGTCTGGACAACGGACGAGTCCTACGATCAACGGTTATCGGGTACCCGGAAGCAACACCCTCTGTAGGCTGACTCCGGCTCCGCTCACGGGCATGACTCCGTACGTGTCCTCCACCGCCTGGATGCTCGCGGTCAGCAGCGCCTCGAGCAGGAAGGGGTTGTGAACCGCGCCGCCGGGCGACGCACCCAGCTCGGCGTTGAACTGCGCCCCTTCGGCCACGGTGTACTGGTTGTCGGTGTTGTCGAACTCGCTGATGGGAACCTGCGCGATCAAGCCGTTCAGCTCGGCGACCAGCGAGCCGATCCGTTGCTCGGCGACTTCCTTCAGGTTCCGGGCCACGTCTTCCGAGGAGTGGCAGGAGCTGGACGCGCAGCTCGCGAACGAACGCGCCGAGTCCGGACAGCTGCCCGTGGTGGGCAAGCCGGCCGAATCGATGCACGGGATCGGCACGAACAGGTGTCCGGTCGCGTGGAATACGAAGTCCCCCGTCGACGGATCGGTCACGTCGAACGACCGCACGTGACAGGACGCGCACAGCTGCGGGTTGCGGTCGCTCCCGTGCGTCGCCTCGATGGGACCGCCGAGCTGCATGTTCGGCGGCCGCCAGCCCGCCGTCCCGAGAAGCGTCTGCGCCTCCGGTGAGTGTGGACCGAGGGGGGTCGTGGGGTCGGGCGTGCCGCGCAGCTGATGGCACTTCATGCAGAGGTTGTCGTCTAGGCTCTGGGCGGACAGGGAGAGCCGGAGCTGCGCCGTGTTGTCCGAGCCGTGTGGATCGTGGCACACCACGCACGTGATCGTGAGGTGGTTGCCTTTCCCGAGGCTCGGCTTCTCGATGTAGTCCGCGGTGACTCCCAGCGCCTCGAGCGCGCCCTCGCCCGTGTGGCAGCGCTGGCAGGACGGATTGTCCTCGGCATGGGTGTTGTGCTGGGCGTGCATCGACTGCGCCCACTCGTTCACGAACGGCTGGTGCGTGCCCTGGTGGCACTCGCCGCAGCCCGTCCCCAGGTCGACACCGACGGCCGCGGGAGCGAGCGGGACGTTGGCCGCCGTCGGGTCGCTCGCGTGGGTCAGGCCGGGCCCGTGGCAGGACTCGCACTGCACGTCGTGGTAGCGGTCTTCTCCGGTCGCCTCGAAGCCCACGGCCGTGGAATCGATGTTCCCGTTCTGGCCGACCGTGTGGCACCCCTCGCAGACCGCGCTCGCGTGGCCGCTGTCCTGGAGGTCCGTCCAGGCGGAAGCGTGCTTGGTCTGGGCCCATTCGGCCTGCTTCTCGGCGTGGCAGGCGGCACAGGCCGTGACCTTCGCCTGGGTGTCCGTGTAGCCGACGAATCCGCCCGCCGCGCTCGGAGGCTCCTCGAGCTGCTGCTCGTTCCGGTAGACTCCGCCCTCGTCGAAGCAGGCGGACAACGATGCCATGGAGAGCACCAAAAGGGGCAGGAAAGCAACCCTGGAAACCCAGTTGCTCATTGGTCTATCTCCAATTATCCGAGCGCCGCGGGCACGCCGGACGGTCGGTCAGATGCAGGACCGGGGGATCGATCAAGTGCAGGACCGGAGGGTCGCATGTGAACGTTAGTGCAAGTAAAGGGACGGGTCAATGCCGCATCTACGTAGTAGTACGGACCTGTAGCCGGTAGATATACGTGTGCGCGCGATTCTGCGCACCATACTCCTTTAGCCTTTGTGCCGCAACGGTTTTCGTTGGGGACGCCGCCGACCCCGGACGCCTAGAACGCGGAGATTCCCGTCAGGGTCTGGCCCAGGACGAGCGTATGGATGTCGTGCGTCCCCTCGTAGGTGTAGACCGACTCGAGATTGGCCATGTGCCGCATCGAATGGTACTCGACCAGAATCCCGTTCGCGCCGAGCAGGCGCCTCGCCTCCCGGGCCACGTCGCATGCCATGTCCACGTTGGCCCGTTTCGCCAGCGACACCTGCTGGGGCCGCATCGTCCCCTCGTCCTTGAGGCGGCCGAGGCGGTGCACGAGCAGCTGGCCCTGCGTGATCTTCGTCAGCATATCGGCCAACCGAGCCTGCTGGATCTGCTTGCCGGCGATGGGCTCGTCGAACATCACCCGCTCCTTCGCGTACGAGAGCGCCTCGTGGAAGCACGCCATCGCGGCGCCCACGGCACCCCACGCGATTCCGTAGCGCGCCTGGGTCAGACACATCAGCGGATGCTTCAATCCCTGCGTGCTTCCGGGGAGCATCGCATCCTCGGGAAGCTCGACGTCCTCGAGCACCAGCTCGCTCGTGTCCGAGGCCAGCAGTGAGAGCTTGCCCTTCTGGTTGCGCGCGCTGAATCCGGGCGTATCGGTCGGAACCACGAACCCACGGATGGTCTTCGGGTCGCCGATCGTCCCCGTCTGGGCCCACACCACCGCCACGTTCGCCATGGAGCCGTTCGTGATCCACATCTTGGCCCCGTTGAGCAGCCACCCGGCGTCGGTCCGCTTCGCCGTGGTGATCATCCCGCCCGGGTTCGATCCGTAGTCGGGCTCGGTGAGACCGAAGCAGCCGACGGCCTCACCGCTGGCGAGCTTCGGGAGCCAGGTCCGGCGGTGCTCCTCGCTGCCGAACGTGAAGATGGGGTACATGACGAGGCTGCCCTGTACCGATGCGAACGAGCGCAGGCCGGAGTCACCGCGCTCCAGCTCCTGCATGATGAGCCCGTAGGCTACGTTGTTCAGCCCGGCGCAGCCGTACTCTTCCGGGAGGTTGGCACCCAGCGCACCCAGCTCGCCCAATTCCGGAATGATCTCACGCGGAAACCGATGCTGGATGTACGCTTCGGCGATCAGCGGCATGAACCGGTCGTCGACCCACGACCGGATCGTGTCTCGGACCATTCGCTCCTCTTCGGACAGGAGCGACTCGATGTCGTAGAAGTCGACGCCTTCGAACGAGGCGGCCATCGGACCATCCGGGTTTCAGGAAGAGGGGGCGGCGGACCGCCCGGCACACAGGTTGGCAATCTAACAGGTCGCCTACCCGTCGTCGCCGAGACCGAACTCCTTCATGCGCCGCCAGAGCGTGGTCCGACTCATGCCCAGCAGCTCCGCCGCGCGCGTCCGGGACCCGTCCGCCTCGGCGAGCGCCGCCTCGATGGCCTTCCGCTCGGCTTCGGCGTCGCCCGCCTTGTAGCGCTCCTCCGCGGCGACGGCTCCCCTTCCCTCGGGATCACGGATCCCGGGTGGCAGGTGCTGGGCCTCGATGCGCGCGCTGCCCGCGCGAATGCTCGAGCTCTCCACCACGCTGAAGAGCTCCCGCACGTTGCCCGGCCAGGAATGCGCGCGTAGGAGACGCATGGCCAGCGGTGAGATCGTCGCGCGTGCGGCATCCGGATTGCGCGACCTGAGGCGCTCGAGCGCCGCCTCGACGAGGAGCGGCACGTCGCCGGGCCGCGAGCGCAGCGCCGGCACCTGGATGCGGAAGACGTTGAGTCGGTAGTACAGGTCCTCGCGAAAGTGTCCCAGCGCGACCTCGCCCTCCAGCTCGCGGTGGGTCGCCGCGACCACGCGCACGTCCACCGGCTCGGCCCTGGCGGACCCGACCGGCATGATCTCACGCTCCTGCAGGACGCGGAGCAGTCTCTGCTGGAGCCTCAGCCCGACGTCACCCACCTCGTCCAGGAAGATGGTTCCGCCCCGGGCCGCCGCGAACAGCCCCTGGCGTGACGCCACGGCCCCGGTGAACGCACCTCTCACGTGACCGAACAGCTCGCTCTCCAGGACGCCTTCGGCCAGCGCCGAGCAGTTGACGGGAACGAAGGGGCCCGAGGATCGGGCCGACAGGTCGTGGACGGCTCGGGCCAGGAGCTCCTTGCCGGTCCCCGTCTCTCCGGTGATCAGCACGGTGGTCTCGGTGGGAGCGACCCTGCGCACGGCGTCGAACACCTCGCGCATGGAGGCCGAGTGTCCGACCATCCCGCCCAGGGCTCCCTCCTTCAATCGCTCCGTGGCCGGTCGACGCTCCAGGAGCTCCGAGACCTTGGCGCTCAGCACGTCGGGGTCCACCGGCTTCGGGAGATAGTGATCGGCGCCGCGGTGAAGCGACTCCACGGCGTCGTCGATCGTTCCGTAGCCGCTGATCATGAGGACCGGCGCCTCGAGCCCGCGCGTGCGAAGCACCTCGACGGCCGTGAGCCCGTCCATGCCCGGCATCCGCAGATCGAGGAGCACGAGGTCGTAGTGGGTCTTCTCCAGCGCCGTCACCGCCTCCGACGCGTCCCCGGCCACGTCCACTTCGTGGCCGTCCTGACGGAGCAGCTCGCCGGTGGACAGGCGAAACGTACGGTCGTCGTCCACCACCAGAATCCGGCGGGCCTCGAGCTCCTTCATGTCGACCTCCCCTCCTCCCGAGTCAGGGGGAGCTCCACGCGGAACCGCGCGCCCCCGTGGTCCGTGCGGTTGGACGCCTCCATCCTGCCGCCGTAGCGGCGGACGAGCCCTTCGGCCACGAAGAGGCCGAGGCCGACGCCGTGGACCGCCCCCTTGGTGGTGAAGAACGGGTCGAACAGACGGGCGAGCGCCTCGGACGGGATGCCCGGCCCGTCGTCGAGCACGTCGAGCACCAGCGTCCCGGCCGCCGACGTGAGCAGGATGTCGACGTGCCCGCCGGCGCCCGTCACCTCGCGGGCGTTCTCGACGAGGTTGAAGAGCACCTGCTTCAACGCGTCGGGATGAATCGCGGCCCGTGCGCGATGCGCGCGCTCGTCCCGTACGGCGATCCGGACCGGCTCGTCGCCCACGGACGCGAGCGTCGCGACCTGCCGTGACACCTCGGACGGGTCGCAGGCGCCTTCCGACGCCTCGGAAGGTCGGTTGAGGTCCAGGAGATGCTCGGCCAGCTCGTGCATGCGCAGAAGCTCGTCGATGGCCATATCGGCGAAGCGCGATACCTCGCTCTCGCCCGGCAATCCGCGGCGCACGACCTCGAGGCAGTTCCGGACGTTCGCCACCGGATTGCGGATCTCGTGCGCGAGCTCGGCCGCCATGCGTGCGGCGGACGTGAGCCGATCCTGTCGGATGAGCTCCGCCTGCAGCAGGCTGAGCCGCTTCTGTCCTTCCTCCAGCTCCCGGTTGGCCTCGGCCAACTCGTCGAGGCGGCGACGCAGACTCTCGCGCATCGATCGGAACGTGCTGGCCAGGCGATCGACCTCTTCGACCCGTGATCCCGGCACCGGCGCGTCGAAATCCCCCCTGCTCACCCGCTCGGCGGCGAGCGCCAACGCCCTCACCGGACGCGTCAGAATCCCGGAGATCAGGCCTCCCACGGCGAGCGCAAGCAGCAGGGTGAGCAGAGCCGAAAGGACGGCGCTGCGACGCACACCGGGCAACGCCGCCAGCTCCTGCGCGACGGACCGCGCGAACAGCACCGTCCCTGCGCCCTGAAGGTCGCCGCGCGCGACCCAGAACTCGCCAGCGGACGGAATCGTCAGGTCCCGGACGCCGGCCTGTCCCTCGGGCGTGCCCCCGCCCGCGAGGACCGCGGCACCCAGCCGACGCGCGGTGTCGGCCGGCAGGGTGGAGGCCACGAGCGTGCCGTCCGGCCCGAGGATGGTCACGTCGGCACGCGCCAGTCCGGCCAAGGTGTTGGCGAGGGAGGCTCCGAGCGCCGTCGACGAGCCGGCCGCGCCCAGCCATCCGTCGCTCGAGCGAAGACCCACCAGCCCGACGGCCCACGGCTCGCCGTCCCGGAAGACGTAGTCGATCCGGGTCTCCCCTCGCCGCACGGCGTCGAGCGCTGCCTGGCTCGGGCGCGGACCCACGACCACGTCACCGGAGGCCGAGACCAGCACGGGGTCCTCGTCGTACTTTCGCGCCGCGTCGCGCAGGAGCTCCACGGCTCGGTTCGTCCGGCCGTCCTTCAAGGCTTCCACGAGACCCGTCGTGCCGGCCACGCTCTGGGCGTGCATCGACAGCGCGTCGGCCTGCTGCTTCCGTCGATCGTCGAGGATCATCGGCGCCCGGCCCAGATCCTCCACGGCGGCGTGGCGTAGCTCGTGGGTGACCTGTCGGTCCAGCGCGGCACCGGCCGGAATCAGGGCCAGGGCCACGGCTCCCGCGAGCAGCAGCAGGAGAACCGCCAGGAGCGGGACACGAGGGGTCTTGGTCACGTCCATGGAATCGGTGGGAGGGATCCAGGAGCCTGTCCTTCGACCCCAGGAACCTATCGTCCGGAGGCCATGGCAGAAACGCGCGTGTCGTCCAGGGAGGTCAATCGACGTGCCAGAATCCGGTCGCGAGCGGCAAGCCGCCGGGAAGACGGCCTAGCAGGTCGCTGAAGAAGGGGAGTACCCCGCGCGCATGAGGCTTTCGCTGCTCAGGCAAGGCACGACGACGAGTCGTAGCCAAAGCTACGGCGAGGAGGAGTAACGATGCATCAGCGGC
>CAZVYM010000048.1:0-10917 GCA_964630935.1 uncultured Gemmatimonadaceae bacterium
GAGCTTCACCAACCAGACGCTGGCGCAGATCGAGCTGTTCACCAAGCCGGAGAAATACGAGCGCAAGGTCTATACGCTGCCCAAGGCGCTCGACGAGAAGGTGGCGCGGCTGCACCTGGCCAAGCTGGGCGCGCACCTGACCGAGCTGTCCGAGGAGCAGGCGAAGTACATCAACGTCCCCGTCGAGGGTCCGTACAAGCCGGACTACTACAGGTACTGATCGATCGAGTGGGGGTGGCCCCGTTCCGCCGACGCGTCATCGCGACACCGCGAAGAGCGGAGGCGGAACGGGCGCACCCCACTCCTCGTCCCTCCGGCCTACCCCACCCAGAAGAGCCGCACCGCGAAGACGACGATCGTCGCGGTGACCACTCCGCGCACCCACCGGTGTCCCTTCCGGATCGTCAGGCGCACGCCGACGAACGCGCCCAACAGGTTGCCGACGGACAGGGCGGCGCCCATGACCCAGTCGACTTTGCCGCTGAGAGCGAAGAGCGCCAGGGCTACCACGTTGAACGCGAGCACGAGCGCGACTTTGAGCGCGTTTCCCCTCACCAGGTCGAGCCCCGCGGCCGACGTCACGGCCAGGATGACGAACCCGACGCCCGCCTGGATGAACCCCCCGTACAGGCCGACCAGGAAGAATGCGAGCAGGAAGCCCCAGCGACGGATCCCCAGGGGGAGGCTGGTGCCCGCGTCGTCCGACGGCTCGCTCGGACGCCAGAGCGACCATGCAGCGGCGAGGACCAGCACGCCGGCGAGGATGCGCTGAAACGCGGCGTCCCCGATACGCACGGCGCCCCACGTACCGAGGATCGTGCCGAGCACGGCCGGCGGAACCGCGAGGGCGAGCCAGCGGCGTGGGACGAGGCCCTTCCGATCGAACTGCCACGAAGCGCCCACGCTCTGGACCACGATCGCCACCCGGTTGGTTCCGTTGGCGACCGTGGCGGGCAGCCCGAGAAAGATCATCACCGGGAGCGTCAGCATCGAGCCGCCGCCCGCGATGACGTTCAGGGTCCCCGCCACGATACCCACCGTGAACAGGATGAGGGGCGTGGAGAGTGCTTGGGACAAGAGAAGGGCGCTCCGGTCGGGCCGACAGTGGATTCCGTGCGGCGTCCTATGGTGGCACGCCGAAATCGCCCCGTCCAGACGGCACGCGCGACGCCTCCGGCATCCCGCTCGTATCCATGCTCGTACCCAGGTGCTTGCCGACAGCGCACAACCGGCCTACCCTGCCCTGCACCCTCCGATCGTCCCCGTGGGTCTTCCTTGTCGTACCTCCGTTCGAGGAGAATCAGCGATGCACTCCATCAAGCGCCTCGGCCTTCTTGTCGCTCTATATGCGCTGGCCGCCGTCGCCTTCCCGCAACCTGGAACCGCACAACAGAGTCCTTCTCCCGACAGCGCCGCGAGCAAGGTCCACTACCGTTCGATCGGGCCGACACGCCAGAGTGGGCGCATCGTGGACTTCGCGATCCCGCGCCAGCAGCCCTGGGTCATCTACATGGCCACGGCCTCGGGCGGTCTCTGGAAGAGCTCCGACAACGGGATCAGCTGGAAGCCCATCTTCGACGATGAACCGGTCTACTCGATCGGCGATGTGGCCGTCGCGCCGTCCGAACCCAACGTCGTGTACGTCGGAACGGGCGAGGCGAACAACTCGCGAAGCTCTTACTGGGGCAACGGGATGTACCGGTCCAGCGACGGAGGCGCTAGCTGGACCTACCTCGGACTTCCCGAGAGCCAGCACATCGGACGGATCGTCGTCGATCCCGCGAACCCGGACATCGTCTACGTCGCGGCGCTGGGGCACCTGTACTCGGAGAACCCGGACCGCGGGCTCTACAAGAGCACGGACGGCGGAAAGCACTGGACCAAGTCGCTGGCGATCACCGCCGCGGGCAGGAGCATCGGCGTCTTCGACGTGGTGATGGACCCGCGGAACTCGAGCGTTCTGTACGCCGCGTCCTACGACAAGACGCGCAAGCCGTGGGCGTTCAGCGAGGCGGGACCGGGCAGCGGCATCTACAAGACCACCGACGCCGGCGCCACCTGGACCAAGCTGGGCGGCGGCCTTCCGGGCGGAATGCTCGGCAAGATCGGTCTGGCGATCGCGCCGGGAATGCCCGACCGCGTCTACGCCGTCATCGAGAACGGAAACTCGCCGGGCGTGTCCGACAGCGTGCGATGGGACGAGCTGCAGCGCGGCGTGCCACCCTCGAAGCCGATCGTGGGCAACGTGGTCTACCGCTCCGACGACGCCGGCGCGACCTGGAAGCAGGTGAGCGAGGAAGGCAAGGTCGTGGGCGGCGGGACCCCCTACTACTACGGGCAGATCCGCGTCGACCCGAACAACCCCGACCACGTCTACTCGCTGAGCACGAGCGTCGACGAGTCGACGGACGGCGGCGTTCACTGGGAGCGGGCGTTCCGCTTCGGTGGCGACAACCACGCTCTGTGGATCGACCCGACCAACTCCAAGCACATCCTGCTCGGCTACGATCACGGGATGGGCATCACCTATGACGCCGGCGAGAACTGGTACCATCCGGACGAGCTTCCGCTGGCCCAGTACTACGACATCACGCTCGACGACGCCCGCCCCTTCAACATCTACGGCGGCCTGCAGGACAACGGGTCCGTGAAGGGGCCCAGCGATTCCCGGGGCAACGCGATCCCGTTCGAGGCCTGGGAGCGCGTGGGCGGCGGCGACGGCATGTACAACGCCATCGACTGGAGCAACGGGCGCTACCTGTACAACGAGTCGCAGTTCGGCCCGATCTCGCGTCTGGACCAGCAGACCGGGGAGCGGCGCTCCATTCGCTACACGCCCCCGCGGGGACAGCCCGAGCTCCGCTGGAACTGGAACGCTCCGATCGTGGTCTCGAGCCACGATCCGAACGTCATCTACCACGTCGCCAACGTGGTGCTGCGCTCCTCCTATCGGGGAGAGACCTGGGAGGAGATCAGCCCGGATCTGACGACCAACGACTCCGCCAAGATCGTCGGCATCGGCAACATCCAGTACTGCACGATCGTCTCGTTCGCCGAGTCGCCGGTGGACGCCAACGTCCTCTGGGCCGGGACGGACGACGGAAACGTCTGGGTCACGCAGGATCTCGGGAAGCACTGGACCAAGCTCAACGACAACGTCCCGAACAACCCGGGCTACTGGGTGAGCAGGATCGAGCCCTCGAACGCCGATGCGGCCGTCGCGTATCTCTCGTACACGGGCTACCGGAGAGACGACTTCCGGCCCTTCCTGTACAAGACGACCGACTACGGCAAGACGTGGACGTCGATCTCCGCGGGACTGCCGAGCGGACCCGTCAACGTCATCCGCGAGGACTTCGAGAACCCGAACCTCCTGTTCGTCGGCACCGAGTTCGGGGTGCACGTCTCGTTCGATGGCGGCAGGAGCTGGAGCTCGATGAAGGGCGACATGCCGGCGAGCCCGGTTCAGGACCTGCGGATCCACCCGCGGGACAAGGAGTTGGTCGTGGCGACGCACGGGCGGGGCCTCTTCGTCACGGACATCACGGCGTTCGAGGAAATGACGCCCGACGTGGTCGCCTCGAGCGCGTTCCTGTTCGACATGCAGCCCGCCGTCCAGTGGGTGGACAACGATCGGCACGTGACGAGCTCGCAGAACTTCGCCGGCCAGACGGCCCCGAAGGGCGTCGTGATCCACTACTGGCTGGGCAAGGCCGTGGGCGACGCGCCGAAGATCCAGATCTACGACGGCGCGCGCCTCATCAACGAGATCGAGGGAGCCAAGAGCGCCGGGCTGCATCAGGTGGTATGGGACATGACGTCGCGCCGGGAGCGCACCGCGGCCGAGAAGGAGCAGTACCAGAGGATGATGGAGCGGCGGCAGCGCTTCGGGGGTGGAGGGTTCTTCGGCGGTCCCGCACCGGACCCGAACTACGTGTACACGCCCGTGGTACCGGGGGACTTCCGGGTCGTGCTGGTGGCAGGGGGTCAGCGCCAGGAGCGCCAGACTCAGGTCCTGAAGGACATCTGGTACGACAAGTAGAGACACCCCATCGGTAAGTGAGCGGCGCCCCTCCGGGCCCCGTCCTCGACGTCCGAGGCGGGTGCCCGGAGGGGCGCAGCTTCTTCGGGGCGGCACCGCTTCTTCGGGGCGGCACCGCTTCCTCGGGGGCCCGAGCTTCGTCGGAGGGGCACCACCTCTTCGACGCCCGAGTTCACCAGCGCACGATCCATTCTCCGGCCGGGCCGGCATGAACCTCGGGCGCGCTTCGGAACGCCTGCAGGGCGGCGGGCGTCCACCGCTCGGCATGCACGCCGTCCACGGGCGCCCGCGGGTCGAACGGGAGCACCGCCAGGTCGAGCGCTCCCTGGCCGATCGAGCGCTCGAACGGTGCGGCGTCCCAGAGTCCCTGACGGGCGAGGGACGCCATGATGAACGGGTCGAGAACCGCGGCGTGGCCGCACGCGCGCACGAGACCGGGCTCCTCCGCGAGCACGGGGCCGTGGCCTTCCAGGCGAGCACACAGCTCGGGGAGATGCGCCTGCACGGCCTCGAGCCGAGCGACGTTCACCGTGGCGGCGGCCGCGACTCCGGCGTCTGCGAGCACGACCTGGACGGCCAGAAGCCAGGACCACGCCCGCGATGGCTTGGGCGCTCCGAAGATCCGGGGGCCTACCCAGACCACCGTCGCGAGCTGCAGGTCCAGGAAGTACGGATAGCCGGAGCCGCGCCGCGCCGCGGAAAGGGACCAGGCGAGCGCACCCGCCCAGTACCACCAGACTGCGTCGCCCTTCCCCCTGCGACCCGCGGCCCACCGCTCCCGGAGCGCGAAGGCGAGCAGGACGATCCAGGGCAGCGCATGGCTCGCCATCTGGCGGCCCAGGTTCGCTGCGGAGAGCGTGCCCACCGTGTACACGACCATGTGGCGCCACGCCTCGACACCCCACGTCCCCGTGACGGCCGCCGCGCCGAGCAGGCCGCCGAGTCCGAACGCGGCCGTGGCGAGCGGCGCGGCCTCGCGCCTGTGGGTCCACACCCACGCCAGAGCGATCAGGGCTGGAACGGCTTGCGTCTGCTTCGCGAAGCAGCCCGCCGCCAACGCGAGTCCCGCGAGCGCGGGTGCCGAGCGGAGGCGGCCTCGATCGAGCAGCGCGAATCCCCACACCGTCCCCGCTTCGCCCCAGAGCTCGATGTGGAACTGGCCCGCGGCGTAGAGGAGGGGAAAGCTCGCGCCCAGGAGACCCACCGTGCCCGCCAGTGCCGCCCCACGCGCCCCGCGGGCCCGGGCCCACCAGGCGACCGCCGCCACCAGCAGGAGGAGCCCGAGCCCGTTCACCAGCCGCCCGGCGGCCAGATCGGGCAGGCCGAGCGCCGTGAGTCCGCGTGCGAGGACGAAGACGAGCGGTGGGTAGTTGAGCACCCGGAACGGAGGCTCCGCACCCAGGGTCGGGTAGAGCGCATGCCCCGCGCGCCAGGCGGCCAGGTGGTCCAACAGCGCTCCCGCCGTGTAGTCCGGGTCGAGGCGGAGGGTCGAGAGCACGGCCGACCACACGATCACGACCAGCGCGAGCCAGGCGAGTTGCGCCCAGGCGGCGCGATCGACGATGCGCGAACGTGGGGACACGAGGGCGGCTTCGGACGGGGCTGAGGGAAGTCGGCCGACCGAGCCGGGCCGGCCGAGGGAACGCAAACGCCTCCGAGCGGTTTCTATCTGGTCCGCCCCGGACGAGCCGGGGCCGCATGCTCGACGGCGGGGTTATTATCTGGGTAGCTCCCGCCCGCATCAACCTGGACCCGGCCTCCACGGATCCACGCATCCCGGACAGCATGAGCTTCATCCCTTCGAAGACGACATCCATGGGGAGCGTTCGCCCCCCGGGGAGCTACGGACGGAGCCGCATCGGAGCGCTGCCGCTCGTCCCCGTCGTCCTGGTGGCGCTCACCCTCGGGGCCCGTGCTCCGGCCGCGGGCCAGTCGTCGTCACGGCCCGACGGATCGCAGCCGGCGAGCGAGCACAAATCGACGAAGTCCTGTCCGGAAGGCGTCGTCGGCCGGATCCAGATCCGCAACCACTCGCTCTTCACGCCCGACCGTATTCGGAACAAGCCCTTCGCCTGGGCGCTCGAGCTGGCCAACTGGGCCCACATCCGAACGCGCGCCGACTATCTGAGGAGCGAGCTGCTCCTCTCGGAGGGGGACTGCTACAATCCGGAGGCGCTCGACGAATCCCTTCGCCTCATCCGGGAGTCGTCCTTCATCGCCCGGGCGCGGGCCGAGCCTCACCAGCTTCCCGATTCGACGTGGAACGTCCAGGTGGAGACCTGGGACGAGTGGACGACTGAGCTGTCGGTCAATCTCGCGGTGGAGGAGAGCTCTCAGTTCAAGGGCGCGGCCATCACCGAGAAGGACCTCCTGGGACGGGGGCTCATCGCGTCCGTCGGCTACCACCGATTCCGGGAGCGTGAGGATCTGAGCGTCCTGCTGGGCACGCCGCGCTTTCTGGGGACGAGAGCCAACGCGTCGGTGAGGGCGGGAAGCACGCGCACGGGCTCGTTCTTCGATCAGGAGATCTCCTACCCGTTCGTCGGCGAGATGGGGCGCGTCTCCTTCGACAGCCACGTCCAGTACGAGGACCACGAGTATTCCTGGGTCACCGGCGGACGCGGTGGAGTGTCCCACGTCCTGCTCCCCCTCAACGACCGGAGCGTGCTCGTGCGTGGCGCTCGCCGATTCGGGAAGCCGGGGGCGTTGAGGATGCTGGGCGGCGAGGTGGAGGTCCAGCGGCGGAAGGTGTCCGGACCGGTGCGGCAAGTGCTCGGATCCGACTTCGAGGGTGCCACCCGCGCCCCCGACTCGTTGGCCGCCGTGCTCGGCCGGCAGGGGACTCCGGACTCCTGGGTGCGCCTGGGCGTCACGGCGGGTCTGCGCCGGATCCACTTCGTGACACGTAGCGGGCTGGACCTCGTCAGCGGAGTCCAGGACGTGGCGCTCGGAAGCGATCTGGACGTGACCCTGGGAAGGGCGCTCGGCACCTGGCATACGTCCGCGCTCGACACGTACGGTCGCATCGACGGCTACCTGGGAGGCGCGTCGGGGCCGCTGATCGGCGTGGTGCGCCTGCGTGCCGAGGGCCGCCATCTGGATTCGGCGCCGGGCTCGACGCCGTGGAGGGACCTGTCCGTGGCCAGCCGCGCGGACGGGTACTGGAAGCCCGGCCCGGGGGAGATCCAGACGCTGGTGGGCTCCGTGCGATTCGATGGGAGATGGAATGCGGATCAGCCCTACCAGACGGTCCTCGGAAGCTCGGAGGGGGTCCGTAGCTATCGTGACGACCAGGTCCCCGCGGCCAGGGTTCTCGTCGCCCGTCTCGAGGAGCGCCTCCACTTCGGATGGTTCCGCCCCGCGGCGGACTTCGGCTTGACCTTCTTCGGTGATGTGGGCAGGGCATGGGCCGGGGACACGCCGTTCGCCACGAACACGAGCTGGCGAAAGGCGGTCGGCGCGGGGCTTCTGATCGGATTCCCCTCCGGAACCGGGAACGTCGCACGCGTCACGCTCGCGTGGCCGGTGGGCGGGCCGGACGCGAGCGCCGGGCCCATCCTGCGCATCTACTGGTCCCCGATCCGGACACACCGCTGATGGCCGTGGCGATCGGGCGCTCGCCGTCGATCCGGGTCGGGGGCTTGGCATCGACACCGAGACGGCGCAGGGTTCCTTGCCTGCCTCGAAGAGGCTGCCTAGCGTGATTCACTTGAACCCCCCGGGAAGCATCCTCGGCCCGGACGGGGTACGTACGGCCTCCGGAGCGGGAACGACGAGGGCCCGAACATGAAGCCGAACCATCGCCTACACGTCCTCACGGGCCTCCTCCTGGTGGCCACCGGCGCCGCGGCTCCGCTCTCGGCGCAGTCCGGGCCGCCGCAGGGCCACCCGATCGGCTCGGTGAAGACCGACGGAAACCTGATCGTCCTGCAGCTCGACAGCGGGGCCGTGGCGCCCGCCGACCTGTTCGACCTCGCCCACACGACGCTCCGGTTCACGCCGGACAGCTCGGGCTATCGGGTCGAGAACCTCAGCGAGCGTTGGGACGCTCAGATCGGCGACACCCTCTCCGGCTCGCTCGTGGCCCTGCGCTCCTTCGCCTTTCCGTTCTCGGGCCGGACCTGGGATACGCTCACCGTCGGGGCCACCGGCACCATCGCGTTCGGCTCACCGGCCGACGGCCCGCAGGCGGCTTCGGGCGCCCGTGGGCTCAGCGTCGGCCGCTTCGCCCAGCTTCGGGAGGCTGCCGGTACGCTCGTGAACGGCGCGCCGGGGATCGCCGTCTTCCTGAAGCCCCGCATGCACGGTACCCGCTACGTGAAGCAGCTCGCGGACCGTGTCGTGGTGACCTGGAACGTCACCGAGCCCTACGGGGGCATCTTCGACTTCACCTGGAAGCCCACGACCAATTGGTTCCAGGCCGTGCTCCGCCGCGACGGTACGATCGATCTCACGTACGGCGAGATGTCGGCGAAGGACGCGATCGTCGGTCTCTATCCGAGCGTGGACTCGAGCGAGACGCGCGTGCTGGCCACACTCTCGGACCCTTCCGACCAGGGGATTCCACCCCACGAGGATCTCCGGTCGGTCGAGCTCTCGAGTGTCGGCGGGATCCTGGCTCGGCTCACGTTCGAGACCCGCGGGGCCGTGCCCGCCGCGGGAGACTCCGGTGTGGCGGGCGTGACCTATCGGGCCACCCTCCGGACGCCCGACGGAAAGTCCGTGGAATGGGCCGTCCGGAGCGTCCAGCCCCGGCGCCCCGGGACGCAGGGAGGCCAGACCCGTTGGGTGGCCTATGGGCCGGGCGTCTCGTCGGAGGTGCGGATCGACAGCAGCAAGATCTCGATCGAGGGAACGCTCCCGGAAGCGTTCGACGGCGCGGATCGTGTCAGCCTCTCGGCCGAGGTCACGGCGTCGTCCGGTCGTCGGGGCCGGCCGGCGGAGCGGTCCGTCGACCGGATGCCCGCCGGGTCCGTGTCGCTCGCGGGTCTCCGGAGCGCAGCCGCCGATCTCTCCACCCTGGAGCCGAAGGACGGTCCCTTCGGCGTCGTCTACCAGGCATTCCACTGGTACGGCCTGCCCCGCACGGTCGATCTCTCCTGTACCGTGATCGGAGCCCTGGGCGACAACTTCGACTTCCTCGTCTGGTACTCCGACTTCCGCCTCGACAACCAGGAGGCCGGCACGCCCAGCACCGGGCCGCGGGGAGGCGACGTCACCGGGATCAACGAGCCCGCCCGCAGCCCGACGCCCTACTGCAGCGCCGGGCATCTCCAGTGGATGTACGTGCAGCCGGTCTACATCGGCTCGAACCAGGGGCAGGAGCGCTCGCCCGACGGCAGCATGAGCGACTACGACTACGCCATGTCCCAGATCGGGCACGAGCTCGGCCATCGCTGGACGGCGGACGCGCTCGCCGTGCTCGGGCACGACACCGTCGACCTCGGTCCCACGCATTGGGCGCGGGGTCTGCAGGCGCCGGCGGCCTTTCCCTACACGAGGCCGGTCGAGGCCTCGGCGATGGGCGGGGGTGTCTGGCAGGACAACCACGACGGCACCTACACGCAGCTCGACGACGACTTCTTCGTGCCCGCCAGCGGCTATTCCTATCTCGATCTCTATCTCATGGGGCTGATGCGCCCCGACGAGGTGCCGGACTTCTTCCTTCTCACGAACCTCTTGAGGGTCGGGCGGGACGATCGTGGACAACCGGTCTTCGGCGCGGACAAGCGAACGGTGACCATCGAGGACGTCATCGCCGCGAACGGCCCCCGCAGGCCGGACTTCGAGCACGCGCAGAAGCGCTTCAGGACCGGGATCGTGGCCGTGGTCCTCCACGGAAAGGAGCCGAGTCCCGAGCTCGTGGCACGCGCCAACGCCATCGGGGATCACTGGGTCGGGTATTGGGAGAAGATCACCGGACACCGGGCCAGCATGACCACGGTGCCCAGCGGCGGCTGAGCGGGCCCCCGCACCCCGCATCCCCACTCGAGCAGCACGGCGGACCTCTCCGGCGAGTCGGGTCCCTCCGGCGCGGTAGCCCCCGTCACCCGGTGCGGTAGGCCTCTTCCACGATCGCGAGGGTCCGCAGGTTGTCGGCCGGCGCGGTCTCGAACGGGCCACCGTCCGCCAGTCGATCGAGGAAGTGCGCGATCGCGCCCCGGTACGACGCCTTGTAGTTCGCGGCCAGATCGAGCGTGTGGCGCTCCTCGCCCCCACCCGCGACCAGCCGGAGTTGATCGCCGTCCAGGAAGATCGCGCCCTCCGAGCCGAAGATCTGCAATCGGTCGAGCTGTTGCGGTGGATAGCCGTGGGCCACGAAATCGCCCACCAGCGAGACCGCGGCCCCCTGCTCTCCCGTCAGGAAGAGCATCGCACGGTCCTCTCCGACGAGCTCGGTGCGCGTCTTTCCGAGCTTCGCTCCTCTGAGCGTGAGCGACCCGAGCAGGAAGCGGAGCGCGTCGACGTGATGGATCATGACCTCCATGAGGAGCATGCGCTCGAGCCCGATCATCATCGGCTGGCGCACCAGCGCGGGAAGCTCGCCATGCTCGTCGGGGACGAGCCCCGAGGTGAGGTTCGTCAGGACGACGCTCCGCACCTCGCCGATCCGACCCTCGGCGATCCAGGACTTCATCTGCCGGTAGTGGGGGCGGAAACGCCAGTTCTCGTGGACCATGAACGGAACACGATCCCCGATGTCGGCGACCAGCGCGCGGGCCTCCTCGAGCGTGGGGGCGAGCGGCTTCTGGCAGAGGACGGCGAGCCCGCGATCGGCCGCTGCCCGACAGATCGGCGCATGATACTCGCGAGGTGTGGCGACGTCGACGGCGTCCAGATCCGCGTCCTCGAGCATCTCCTCGACCGACGCGTAG
>CAZVYM010000048.1:11017-14800 GCA_964630935.1 uncultured Gemmatimonadaceae bacterium
GGCAAGCTGGACATCGCCACGACCGCCTGTCAACGAACGGGCGCCGAGGAGCCTATGGACGAGAAGACCCGAGAGGCCAGGGGCCTCTCAGGACGACTGACTCAGTATGGTGATCGCGGCTTCGCCCGCTTCCTGCGCGAGGCGTTCCTGAAGGCGCAGGGGCTCACCGGCGAGGCGCTCGAGGGTCCCGTGGTCGGCATCGCGGCCACGGGAAGCGACTTCAATCCGTGCCACGCCACCGTCCCCCAGCTGGTGGAGGCGATCCGACGCGGCGTCACGATGGCGGGCGGACTCCCGTTCGCCTTCCCGACGATCTCACTCCACGAGTCGTTCGCGTATCCGAGCAGCCTCCTGCTGCGCAACCTGATGGCGATGGACACCGAGGAGATGCTCCGCGCGCTCCCGGTGGACGCGGTCGTCCTGATCGGCGGGTGCGACAAGACCATCCCCGCCCAGATCATGGGTGCCGTCAGCGCCGACGTGCCTTCGCTGATCGTGCCCGTGGGGCCGATGCTCACCGGGATGGATCAGGGCGAGCGACTGGGCGCCTGCACGGACTGCCGCCGCCTCTGGTCGGCCCGCCGCGCCGGCGAGATCGACGACGCGCGCCTCGACCGGGCGCACGAGCACCTCATGTCCACGCACGGGACCTGCATGGTGATGGGCACCGCCAGCACGATGGCCTGTCTGGCCGAGACGCTCGGCTTCGTGCTGCCGGGGGGCGGCTCGATCCCGGCGGTCCATTCCGAGCGCCTGCGCATGGCGGAGCGCACGGGCCGCCGCGCGGTGCAGATGGCGCTGGACGGAGCGCCCCTGCCCCGCTCGCTCGTGACGGAGTTCTCGCTGCGCAACGCAGTCACCGTCCTCCAGGCGCTCGGCGGCTCCACGAACGCCCTCATCCACCTGGCGGCGATCGCGGGCCGTGCCGGCCTGACGCTCGACCTCGACGAGGTGGACCGGATCGGTCGCGAGACTCCGGTGCTCGTCGACCTCAAGCCCGTCGGGCGCGGGTACATGGAGGACTTCCACCAGGCCGGCGCCCTCCCGGCGCTCCTGCGCCGCCTGTCCGAGCGTCTGGACCTGCTCACGACCACGGCCGAGGGCGGGACGCTCGCCGGGGTCCTCACCGCCTGGCCGGAGTGGGTGGACGATGCCGTCATCCGCCCGCTCGACAACCCTGTCGCCCCCGGCGAGGCGATCGCCGTGCTGCGTGGTTCGCTCGCGCCGGACGGCGTCGTGCTGAAGCGCGCGGCCGCGACCGACGCGCTCCTCCAGCACGAGGCTCCCGCGCTGGTCTTCGACGGGCTGGCGGACATGGCCGCGCGCATCGACGACCCGGAGCTTCCGGTGACGCCGGAGCACGTGCTCGTCCTGCGCGGCGCGGGTCCGGTCGGCGCGCCCGGCATGCCGGAGGCGGGCTCGATTCCGATCCCCGCGAAGCTCGCGCGCCAGGGTGTGAAGGACATGGTGCGAATCTCGGATGCGCGCATGAGCGGGACCGCGTACGGAACCGTCCTCCTCCACGTCTCTCCCGAGAGCGCGGTGGGGGGACCGCTCGCGCTGGTCCGGGACGGCGACCGGGTGCGTCTCGATTTCGCGTCGCGCCGGCTCGACCTTCTCGTCGACGACGGGGAGCTCGCCCGTCGTCGCGAGGGGTTGGAGCTGCCGACGAAGCCGCCTCGCGGGTACGCCCGTCTGTGGGCGGACCACGTCGAGCAGGCGGACCGCGGCTGCGACTTCGATTTCCTGCGAGGTGAGGCGCGGCCTTGACGGACCGCGTCCCCGAAGGGGCGTGGGACTGTCACGCCCACGTCCTCGGCGACCCGGCCGAGTACCCCCTGGCTCCGGGCCGAAGCTACGAGCCACCCATGGCGTCTCTGGATGCCTATCTGACCATGCTCGATCGCCTGGGCTTCGAGCGCGGCGTCCTCGTGCAGCCGAGCGTCTACGGTTTCGACAACCGGTGCATGCTCGATGCGCTCGACGCGTCCCGAGGGCGTCTCGTGGGTGTGGCGGTGCCGTCCCCGGACGCGACGCGAGCCGACCTCGAGGCGATGCACCGAACGGGCGTGCGGGCGGTGCGGTGCAACCGACTCAACCCGGGCGGGCTGGATCCCGAGGTGGTCGTCGGTTGGGCGCCCCTCCTGCTCGAGCTCGGCTGGCACGTCGAGCTTCACCTCGACATGGCGCCCGTTCCCGACCTCGAGGCGTTCGTGCGCCGGTTCGGGGTGCCGGTCGTCTTCGATCACATGGGCCGGCCCGAGCCGGGCCGGACCGATCCGCACGAGCCCCTGCTCCGCCGTCTCGCCGGGCTCGCCCGGGCCGGCGCGTGCTTCGTGAAGCTGTCCGCACCCTACAGGCTCACGACCTCCGGGGCTCCGTGGCCCGACGTCGGCCCGCTCGCACGGGAGCTGCTCGCGGTGGCACCGCACGCCTGCGTGTGGGCGACCGACTGGCCGCACGTGGACACCCCGGAAGCGATCCGCCAGGACGACCTGCTGGCCGTCCTGGCGGAGTGGTGCCCCGATCCCGCGGTGCTTCGAACGCTCCTGGTGGAGACACCGCGGGGACTCTACGGGTAGGCCGCCGCGCCTCCACGGGCGGGCGCGGCCACCGCCACCCTTACGCCGCCCCCCCTCCCCGCCCGCGGCGAGGCGCCTCGGGGAGCGCGTCGACCAGCTCGACCATCTTCTTGCGGGTGGCCTCGTCCGGCAGCCGGCCGATCCCACCGCCCAGGTCGTCGGCCATGTGCTCCGCGTTGCTCGTGGCGGGCGTGACGGCGGTCACGGCCGGGTTGGAGATCACGTACTTGATGAAGAACTGCGCCCACGTGGTCGCGTCGAAATCCGCGGCCCAGTCGGGAAGCGGCCGATCGCCGACACGCCGGAACAGGGAGCTCCTCCCGAACGGCACATACACGAGCACGCCGATCTTCCGCTCCAGCGCCAGCGGCAGGATCGTCTCCTCGGCGTTCCGGTTGTCGATCGCGTAGTCGATGCCGATGAAGTCGATCGGCTCGTTGCGCATGACCTCCGCGGTGTACTCGTACTGCCGGTCGCTCGTGGTGGTCACGCCGATGTAGCGCACCTTCCCGTCCTTCTTCAGCTCCTTCAGGATGCCGAGCTGCGTGGGGACGTCGGCCATGTTGTGGACCTGGATGAGGTCCATGGTCGAGACCTTCAGCTTGGCGAACGACTCCTGGATCTGGTGTCGCGCCTCCTGGGGATCCGCCGATCCCCCACCCCGACCGGCCACGTTGACCTTCGTGGCCCAGAAGATCTTGTCGGTGATGCCGAGGTCGGCCGCGATCTTGCCCGCGACCTCCTCCGACGCCCCGTAGCTGGGAGCGGTGTCGAAGACCCGGCCCCCCCGATCGACCAGGGTGCGCATCACGGCGGTCAGCGCGTCGACGTCCTCCCGGCGCGCGAGCTGCGAGAACGTGGCCGCGCTGCCCAGACCGACCACCGGGAGCTTCTCTCCGGTCGAAGGGATGGCCCGCTGGATCAGCTCACCCCGCTGCAAGGCCCTCAACAGACGGGGGTCGAGCGCCAGAGCGCCCCCGATCCCCAGGGTCATTCCCAACCATTCACGGCGGCTGATCATGGATTCCTCCCGATCGGATGGATGTGCACTGGGGCAGGGTGAACAACTCACGCAGCCGCGCGGAACACCGTCGAGCGGCGTCGCTCGGGGTCCCACGGGGCCGTCGGTATGTGAGACTCTACGGCACCGGACCGTGGCCGATTACGCGTTCGCGCGTCCCGGCCGCGGCAGCACGTGCGC
>CAZVYM010000048.1:14900-27477 GCA_964630935.1 uncultured Gemmatimonadaceae bacterium
GCCATGATGTCGATCAGATGTCCCACCTGGTGCCGCAGCCCGCCCTCGGCCTGGATACGGGCCGGCCAGCGCACGATCAGCGGGGTGGCGATTCCGCCCTCGTGGTCGAAGCTCTTGTACAGCCTGAAGGGGGTGTTGGACACGTTCGCCCACGGGACCCCGTAGCTCTCGTACGTGTCGTACGGGCCCGGCATGACGGTCGGATCGAGATTGCCGATCTTGACCGGCTTGCCGTCGAGCGTGTGGTCACGGCCCACCTTCTCGGGACCGTGGAAGATGTAGTCGTACCAGCCGGGCGTGTCGATCTCCTCGGCGCATCCCCCGTTGTCCGACAGGAAGAGGACGAGCGTATCGTCGAGCACGCCCCGCTGCTCGAGCTCGCCGATGATCCGCCCGACGTTGGCGTCCAGGATCTCGATCTGGGCGGCGTAGACCTCCATGCGCCGGAGCTGCCACGCCTTGTGCGGCTCGTCCTCCCAGGCGGGCACGCGATGGTCCCGCTCCGTGAGCGGCCACTTCGGGTCGATGATCCCCATGGAGGTCTGCCGCTCGTAGCGCGCCTGTCTCAGCTCGTCCCAGCCCACGTCGAAGCGCCCCTTCGTGCGCTCGATGGCGTCCTCGGGGGCGTGCAGGGGCCAGTGCGGGGCGGTGAACGCGGCGTAGAGGAAGAACGGCTCGTCCGGCTTCTGCTCCAGGTGATCGCCGATGAACCGGGTGGCGTAGTCACCCAACGCGTTCGTGTAGTAGAAGCCCGGCTTCACCTGGTCCTGGGCCGAATCGTTGCCGAGCGCGAGCGTCTGGGGCTCGAAGTAGCTGTTCGCGCCGTTGATGTTCCCGAAATACCGGTCGAACCCACGCTGCAGCGGCCAGTTGTGCTTCTCCTCCATCGTCTGGGCGTCGATGAAGTGGGTCACGTGCCATTTGCCGCACGCGTAGGTACCGTAGCCCGCGCCCTTGAGCACTTCCGCCAGGGTCACGCACTGCTTGTTGAGGTCGCCCCTGTAACCCGGCAGCTCGGCGTCGTGCATCATGTCGCCCACACCGGCCTGCTGCGCGTACAACCCCGTCAGCAGGCTCGCGCGCGACGGACAGCAGCGAGCGCCGTTGTGGAAGTGCGTGAAGCGAAGGCCCTCGCTCGCCAGCCGGTCGATGTTCGGCGTACGCATCTCTCCACCGTAGCTCGCGACGTCGGAGAAGCCCATGTCGTCGGCGAGGATGAGCACGATGTTGGGCCGCTTGCCGTCGTCACCCGGAGCGGTGCAGCCCGCCAGACCCGCGAGGTAGGACGCGCTCGCCAGGCCCAGCGATCCGTAGCCGACTCGGCGCAAGAACTCCCGGCGGTCCACGGATCCACGTCCGTCGTCTTCTCGAGACACCGATGCCATTCCTCGGTCGGGGTGACCAAAAAGCGGAATGGAGCTTACTGTAGAGCTTCGATCCCCCGGCGGCCACCCCGCCGGGTCAGTGAACACGACGAGGAGCCCACGTGCCGCAGCCGTCTGCCCAGCCGCGCCGAAGCGACCGCCGTTCCAAGGCCATCCACGTGATGGCCAAGTCCACGGGCGCGATCTGCAACCTCGACTGCACGTACTGCTACTATCTCGAGAAGGAGAAGCTCTACCCTTCCAAGGGCTCCGCCTGGCGCATGAGCGACGAGACGCTCGAGCTCTACGTGCGTCAGTACATCGAAGCCCAGGAGCACGAGCCGGAGATCGGCTTCGCCTGGCAGGGGGGCGAGCCCACCCTGATGGGTCTCGACTTCTACCGCAGGGCGGTCGCGCTGCAGGAGCGGTACGCCGACGGAAAGAAGATCCGCAACTCGCTGCAGACCAACGGCACGCTGCTCGACGACGAGTGGGGCGCGTTCCTCCACGAGCACGAGTTTCTCGTGGGCATCTCGGTCGACGGGCCCGAGCCGATCCACGACCACTACCGCATCGACAAAGGCGGCAAGCCCACCTTCCGGCGCGTCATGCGCGGGCTGGAGATCCTGAAGAAGCACGAGGTCGAGTTCAACACGCTCACCACGGTGCACGCCTTCAACGAAAGCTCGCCGCTGGAGGTCTACCGGTTCCTCAAGGAGATCGGGAGCCGGTACATGCAGTTCATCCCGATCGTCGAGCGCGTCGCGCGCCGTCCGGGACCCGACGCGCTGGAGCTCGTCCCGCCCGCCTTCGAGAGCGAGGCGAGCGTCTCGAAGTGGTCGGTCTCGCCGGACGCGTTCGGCCGCTTCCTGTGCAGAATCTTCGACGAGTGGGTGCGGCACGACGTGGGAGAGATCTTCGTGCAGATGTTCGACGTGGCGGTCGGGGCCTGGCTCGGGCTGGACTCGAGCCTGTGCATCTTCGCGGAGACGTGCGGTGACGCGCTCATCATGGAGCACAACGGCGACCTCTACTCGTGCGACCACTTCGTGTACCCGGAGCACAACCTGGGCAACGTGCGCGACCGCTCCATCAAGGAGATGGTGGAGAGCCCCGAGCAGCGGCGCTTCGGTGACGACAAGCGCGACACGCTGCCGCGCATGTGCCGGGAGTGCCCCGTCCGGTTCGCGTGCAACGGAGGGTGCCCGAAGCACCGGTTCACCCGCACGCCCGACGGAGAGAAGGGGCTGAACTATCTCTGCCCGGCGTACATGAGCTTCTTCACGCACGTCGATACGCCGATGCGCGTCATGGCCGGCGAGATCACGCGCGGACGACCGGCGGCGGGCGTGATGAACTGGATGCGCCATCAGGACCGGCTCGAGCAGATGCGCACGGCCAAGCGCAACGAGCCCTGCCCGTGCGGGAGCGGGAAGAAGTTCAAGCAGTGCCACGGACGGAGCGCCTGAGGCCCGGCTTCCGACGACGCGGGTGACACGGGTCGGAGAACGGCCACACCCCTCGGCCCTCTCCGGCGTCAGGCTCGTTCGGGTCGGTTCGGGGTATTCGAGCGAGACGCGTCCGGGGTGGACGCAGTCGCCCGTGATCACCCCATCGAGATCGGACCTTTCGAGCGGTATGCAGACCTTCAAAGTATTCGGGATGATGACCGGACTCACCGTCTTGTTCGTGGGTCTCGGTTCGTACTTCGGCGGCACGGGCGGTGCCGTGCTCTTCTTCGTCGTCGCCGCGGCGATGAACCTGGGCATGTACTGGTACAGTGACCGGGCGGTGCTGCGCATGTACAAGGCGCGGATCGTCGGGCCGGAGGAGGCGCCGGAGCTCTATCGCATGGTGGACCGCCTGCGCCGGCGAGCGGGACTCCCGATGCCGACCGTCGCCGTCGCGCCGTCCGAGCAGCCGAACGCGTTCGCCACGGGCCGCGACCCCGAGCACGCCGTGGTGTGCGTGACCGCGGGCATCCTGGGTCTGCTTCCTCCTCGCGAGCTCGAGGGCGTGCTCGCGCACGAGCTCGGGCACGTCCGACACCGCCACATGCTCGTGGGCGCCTTCGCGGCCACCATGGCGGGCGCGGTGGCCATGCTGGCGAGCGTGGCCCGCTGGGGCCTCATCTT
The DNA here is from genome assembly GCA_964630935.1 of uncultured Gemmatimonadaceae bacterium. GTDB lineage: Bacteria > Gemmatimonadota > Gemmatimonadetes > Longimicrobiales > Gaopeijiaceae > SZUA-318. Next base: position 18,400 of record CAZVYM010000048.1, read on the forward strand.
CACGGGCCTGGGGGGCCGCGGCGACCGGGACGGAGGCGTCCTCGGTCTGATCTTCATGGCCATCGTCGCGCCGATCGCGGCCATGATCGTCCAGATGGCGATCAGCCGTCAGAACGAGTTCCAGGCCGACGCCACGGCCGCGGGCATCACGGGCGACCCCATGGGTCTGGCCGGCGCGCTCCAGCACATCGAGGGCTACGCCAAGCGCATCCCCATGCGGGTGAACCCCGCGGCGGCCCAGCTCGCGATCATCAACCCGCTCGCGGGCACCCGCCAGGCGTTCGCAGGCCTGTTCAGCACGCACCCTTCCACGGAGGAGCGCATCGAGCGCCTCCGCCGGATGCAGCACTAGGGAAGCTCTGCACGAGGCGCCGTTCGCCTGCGGAGCCGTCCGCACGAGCGACGGCGTGACCGAAGCCGCGAGGGTCGCCGAGCCAATCGCAGAAGGGAGTCATCGCCGTGACCGAGCCGTGGGTGGACGATGGCAACGCTGCCCTCCTGGTCGACCAGTACGAGCTGACCATGCTGCAAGCGTACTGGCGCGAGGAGATGTTCGGCGAGGCCGTGTTCAGCCTCTTCTCCCGACGCCTTCCGCGACCGCGGAACTACCTCCTGGCGTGCGGGCTCGAGGACGCGCTCCACTACCTGGAACGGCTGCACTTCGATCAGGAGGCGCTCGACTACCTGTCCACGCTTCCGGAGCTCTCCGGGGAGTTCCTGGACTGGCTCGGCGACCTCCGGTTCACCGGTGACGTGTACGCCGTGCCCGAAGGCACGCCCGTCTTCGCCAACGAGCCGCTCATCGAGATCGAAGCGCCCCTGCCCGAGGGCCAGGTCGTCGAGACCTTCCTGATGAACCAGCTCAACACGCAGACGCTCGTCGCCTCGAAGGCATCCCGGGTCGTCACGGCCGCGAACGGACGGTCCGTCGTGGACTTCGGCCTTCGGCGCGCTCACGGTGCCGACGCGGGCCTGAAAGGAGCCCGCGCCTACCACATCGCCGGGCTCGACGGCACGAGCAACGTCCTGGCCGGAAAGATCTGGGGTGTGCCGGTGACCGGCACGATGGCCCACAGCTACATCCAGGCGCACGACGACGAGATCGAGGCGTTCCGGGCGTTCCTCGAGCTCTATCCAGAGACCGTGCTCGTCGTGGACACGTACGACTCGCTCTCGGCCGTGGCCAAGATCGTGCGGCTCGCCCGGGAGCTCGGCGACGACTTCAAGCTCCGGGCCATCCGGCTCGACTCCGGCGATCTCGCGGAGCTCGCCCGGGAGGCGCGGCGCATGCTCGACGAGGGAGGTCTCGGCGCGGTCCGCATCTTCGCCAGCGGCGGCCTCGACGAGTATCAGGTGGCCGGCCTGGTCGCCGAGGGCGCGCCGATCGACGGATTCGGGGTGGGGACGGCCCTGGCGGTGTCCCAGGACGCTCCCGCGCTCGATTTCGCGTACAAGCTCACGGCCTATGACGGCGTCGGGCGCATCAAGGTCGCTCCCGGCAAGCCGGTCCTCCCCGGGCGCAAGCAGGTCTACCGTGTGGAGGACGGCCACTACGCCCGCCACGACATCGTGGCGCTGGCCGACGAACGGATCGACGGACGTCCGCTCCTGCGCAAGGTGATGGAGGGCGGAAAGCGGCTCGAGGCGGGACGCGAGCCGCTGGACGCCGCTCGGCGGCGCGCCCGCGCAGAGATCGATCGGCTTCTCCCCGGGATCCGGGCGCTCGAGCCGGCCGACCCCCCCTACCCGGTGCATGTCAGCGACCGCTTGCAGCGATGGCAGCAGGAGCTCATCGACGAGATCGAGAACCCCCGACCCGCGAGCCGAGCATGAGCGATCGCCCCGTCCACGTGGTCCGCGACCGCTCCGCCCTCCTCCTCGTCGATATCCAGCCGGATTTCATGCCGGGAGGTAGCCTTCCGGTCGCGGAGGGAGACGCGATCCTCCACGGGGTGGCGGCGCTCATGGAGTCCGACCTCTTCGGACTCCAGGTCGCCACGCAGGACTGGCACCCCGACGACCACGTCTCGTTCGCCAGCAACCACGAGGGCCGGGCGCCCATGGACGTGATCGAGGTCCACGGCCACGACCAGATCCTCTGGCCGGACCACTGCGTCCAGGGTACGCCGGGCGCCGTGCTCCACCCGGCCCTTCCCTGGGCGCGCGTCTCGGTGATCGTGCGCAAGGGCATGAACGCGGATGCCGATTCGTACTCCGGCTTCCGCAACAACTTCGACGCCGGCGGCGAGCGGGTGAGCACCGGCCTCGCCGGGTATCTGGGGGAGCGCGGTGTCGAGACCGTCTATGTCTGCGGGCTGGCCCGCGACGTGTGCGTGCAATGGACGGCGGAGGACGCCGCGGACGCCGGCTTCGGGGTCGTCTTCGTGTGGGACCTCACGCGGGCGGTCGATCCTTCGAAGGACGCCGACGTTCGCGAGAGTCTGGAAGCCAGGGGTGTGCGCATCGCCGAGTCCCGCGATCTCACGGGCTGAGGGACCACCCCGCGGGCCGGGGCACGGCCTCGCTCGCCTCTGTCCTCATACCCCATCCTCTGTATCTTTTCTTGACTCCCCCGAGGCTCCTGCCCTGCCGAGGGACTTCTCGAGACGCATCCGTGCATCTTTTCACGAGAGCGCCGGGCCATGGATCAGGCTCTGTTCTACCACCGCTTCCATTTCGCCTTCACCGTCTCGTACCACTACCTCTTCCCGCAGCTCACCATGGGGCTGGCGCTGCTCATCGTCATCCTCAAGGGGATCGCCCTGCGCACGGGAGAGGAGCGCTACGACCACGCCGCCCATTTCTGGGGAAAGCTCTTCGGCCTGTCCTTCGTCATGGGCGTGGTCACGGGGATTCCGATGGAGTTCCAGTTCGGCACGAACTGGGCTCGCTTCTCGGAGGTCACGGGTGGCGTCATCGGCCAGACGCTGGCCATGGAAGGCGTCTTCGCGTTCTTCCTGGAGTCGTCCTTCCTCGCCCTCTTCCTGTTCGGTCGAAAGAGGCTCGGTCCGAAGGGTCACTTCGCGTCGGCGGTGGCCGTGTGGATCGGCTCGTGGCTGTCGGGCTACTTCATCGTGGCCACGAACGCCTTCATGCAGCACCCCGTCGGCTACGAGCTGGACGCCTCGGGTCGGATGGCGCTGGCCAGCCTGTCGGCGCTGCTGGGCAATCCGTGGGTGTTCTGGCAGTACCTGCACACGATGATCGGTGCGGTGGTCACGGGCTCGTTCATCATGGCCGCGGTGGGCGCCTACTACGTCCTGGTCGATCATCCCAAGGGTGAGGGTGAGCCGGCTTCGCCCCACGCCGAGTACGGCGAGCTCTTCCTCCGGATCTCCGTGCCGGCGGCGCTCGTCGCCTCGCTGCTCATGGCCTTCCCGACCGGAGACCGCCAGGCCAACAACGTCGCGCACGAGCAGCCGCCCTCCTTCGCGGCGATGGAGGGCCTCTTCCACACCGGCCAGCCGGCGGGCCTGGTGATCCTCGGTCAGCCCGACATGACGAACCTGCGGCTGGACAATCCGATCGAGGTGCCGGCGGCGCTCAGCTTCCTCACGTACCGCCGGTGGGACGCGAAGGTCGAGGGCCTCTCCTCGTTCCCCCGACAGGACTGGCCGGACAACGTGCCGCTCCTGTACTTCGCGTATCACATCATGGTGGGGCTGGGCACCATCTTCATCGCCGTGATGGTGATCGCCGCGTTCTTCCAATGGCGAGGCAAGCTCTTCAGTACACGCCCCGTCCTCTGGCTGGTGATGCTCTCGGCGCCCTTGCCGTTCATCGCCAACACGATGGGATGGGCCACGGCCGAGCTCGGGCGCCAACCCTGGGTGGTTTGGGGCGTGATGCGCACGAGCGAGGGTTACTCCCAGACGGTGACGCCCGGCAACGCGCTCTTCTCGCTGCTCGGGTTCATGGGCCTCTACCTGGTCCTCGGGATCCTCTTCCTCTTCCTGGCCCGCCGTGAGATCGAGCACGGGCCGGTTCCCGCGCACCACGAGGAGGCGTGACATGTTGGCGACGATCTGGTTCTGGCTCGTAGCCGCGATGCTCACGATGTACGTGGTCCTGGACGGGTTCGACCTGGGCGCGGGTGCGATCTTCCCGTTCGTGGCCCGCACGGACGAAGAGCGTCGTACGGTCCTGCAGAGCATCGGCCCGGTGTGGGACGCCAACGAGGTGTGGCTGCTCGCCGCCGGCGGGTCGCTGGTGCTCGCGTTTCCGACGCTCTACGCCTCGAGCTTCAGCGGCTTCTATCTCCCGCTGATGATGGTGCTCTGGTTGCTGATCCTCCGGGCCATCGGCATCGAGTTCCGGAGTCACGTGGAGAACGCCGTCTGGCGTCCGTTCTGGGATGTCGTGTTCTTCGCGGCCAGCCTGTTGCTCACGATCTTCCTGGGTGCCGCGCTCGGCAACGTGGTCCGGGGTGTGCCGCTCGACGCGCAGGGTTATTTCTTCTCGCCCCTCTGGACGAACTTCACCACCCGGGGCGACCGGATCGGGATCCTGGACTGGTTCACCGTGACGGTGGGCGTGACGAGCATGCTCGCGCTCGTCCACCACGGAGCGCTCTGGGTCGCGCTCAAGACCCACGATCCCGTGCGCGCGAGGGCGAACAAGGCCGCGGCCTGGACCTGGCCGCTCCTTCTGGTCGCCGTGGTGCTGGTGACGGGCTTCACGTTCCGCGTCCAACCCCATGTGCCCGAGCACCTGCGCGCGCAGCCCGCGGGCTATCTCCTCCCGCTGATCGCCCTGATCGGGCTGGGTGCCAGCTTCTGGATGCGCAGGAAGGGCCGTGAGCTCGGCGCCTTCTTCGGCTCGGTCGCGTTCCTTGTGGGCATGCTCCTCTCGGTCTCGTTCGGCCTGTACCCTTACGTGTTGCCCGCCACCAACGGGGTCGACGCCTCCCTGACCGTGAACAACGCCATGGCGTCGAGCTACAGCATGTGGATCGCGTTCGTGTGGTGGATCCCGGGCATGTTGCTGGTCATCGCCTACACGACGTTCATCTACCGGGGGATGCGCGGAAAGGTGGAGCTGCGGGAGGACGGGTACTAGGCCCGATCACCCTCGTCCGTCAGCCGCGCCTTCTCCGTAGCGTCCGGACGTAGACGGCGACGTTGAGCAGGAGCGCCGCGAGCCCGAGGATCACCTGGGTGCCGCGCGTGAGCCCGGGGGGATAGAGAAGGCTCGAGACATAGTGGCTCAGGAAGCCTCCGGCGTAGCCCGCGCCGCCGGCCGCCTCGCGAAGCTCGTTTTCGAGCGGGGTCAGCGGACACACCCAGCCGGACAGCACCACCCAGATGCCCCAGAGGGCACAGGGAACGTGGACCCACGCGACCCAGGGCCGCCGCAGCACGAGAAGCCCGCCCAACACCACGAACATGACGAACGCGACGTGGGAGAGAAGCACGAGGTCCGCGAGGAGCGAGTAGATCATCGACCTGCTAGACGGCGGTCCCCATGCCCATCGCCCGGCAGGCCTCCTCGGTGGCGGCCGCGACCCGCCGTGGCGTGTCGACGATCGCCTCCTCGAGCGACATCGGTCGGCACACGCCTCCGAACACGGCGTCGATCCCGTAGGCGTGCACTTCCTCATACCCCTCGCCGAGCGATCCGCACACGGCCAGGACCGGAATGCCGCGTCGGCGGGCTCGCTTCGCCACGGCGACCGGAGCCTTGTCGAAGACCGTCGATCGGTCGATATGCCCCTCGCCGACGATCACGAGCTCCGCTCCGGCCAGCTTCGCCTCGAAGTCGACCGCTTCCAGCACGATGTCGGCTCCGGAGCGGAGTGACGCCCCGGTGAACGCCATCAGCCCCGCTCCCAGGCCGCCGGCCGCGCCGGCCCCCGGCTCGTCCGCGACGTTCCGGCCGGTATCCCGCCGCACGATCTCGCCGAAGCGCTGAAGTGCCGCGTCCAGTCGCTCGACCATCTCCGGCGTGGCGCCCTTTTGCGGGCCGTACACGGTGGCCGCGCCACTCGGTCCGGCGAGCGGGTTGGTCACGTCGCAAGCGACCTCGACCGTCGTGTCGGCGAGCCGCCGGTCGAGCCCGGACATGTCGATCCGATCCAGCCCGGTCAGGGCGCCTCCTCCCGGGCCGAGCTCCCGCCCGGCCGCGTCGAGCAGCCGGACGCCGAGGGCCTGCGCCATCCCGGCCCCGCCATCACTCGTGGCGCTCCCTCCGATGCCGACGATCAGCCTGCGGTAGCCCTCGTCGAGCGCGGCGCGGACGAGCTCTCCCACGCCGCGCGTCGTCGTCACCATGGGGTTGCGCTCCTCTTCGGTGAGCAGCGCGAGGCCCGCCGCACGGGCCATCTCGACGACGGCGGTGATCCCCCCACCCATCGCACCCCAGGCGGCCTCGACGGGACGGCCGAGCGGGTCCGAAACCGTGGCGGCCCTGATCGAGCCCGCGGACGCATCGACGAGCGCCTGCAGGGTCCCGTCACCTCCATCCGCCACCGGCACCAGCAGGGTCACGGCGTCGGGCCACGCCCGCTTGACCCCCGCCTCCATCGCCCGTGCGACCTCGAGCCCCGACAGGCTTCCCTTGAAGCCCTGCGGGGCGATGATCACGCGCATCACGGTCCGTCCTCCTCCAGAATCCTGTCGATCGCGCGGGCCCAGCCCGCCGGCCCCATACCCGGCACGCGCTCCAGCTCGTCCACGTCGAGATCCTCCCAGCCGCCCCCCCGTCGTTCGACCAGGAAGGCGCGATCCACCACCCGGAGCATCGAGACGTCATTGGGCCCGTCGCCGACCCCGACCGTGAGGGGCGCCGTGTGGGGAAGCCCGAACCGCGCCAACCAACGCGGAGGCCCCGCCGCCGGCGGCCATCGTCGTCGTGTCGTCGAGCATGGTCGTGTCGTTCGCCAGGGTCGTATCGTTCACGAGCGTCGTGTCGTCCAGCATCGTCGTGTCCCGCCGCGGCACGCCGGGTCGCCCGGTCACGGCTTCGCGCACGTCCGCCGAATCCGCCCGCTCGGCGCTGTCCGCATTCAGAACGGCTCCGACCGCGGGCACCGACGTCCCGAGTGACGGCGGCTCGTCGGGGATCACGACGTCGCGTCCCAACAGCCGCTCCAGGATGAGGTCTCTGCGCCAGGCCATCCTCCCCGGCCGGTGGGAGGGGTTCGACGTCAGCGGATGCGGAAGCGTGGCCGCGAGCGATGCCGCCTGGAAGAGGTCCAGGTCCTGGACCGGCTCGCCGAAATAGTGTCGCGCGGCGGCGCCGACCCCGAAGACGCCGGGTCCCAGCTCCACCGTGTTCAGGTAGAGCTCCAGAATGCGATCCTTGGTCAGGAACCACTCGAGACGTTTCGCCACCACGGCCTCGTCGATCTTGCGCACGAAGGAGCGTCGAGGCGTGAAGTAGAGGTTCTTGGCGAGCTGTTGGGTGACGGTGCTCCGACCCTTGATCTCGTCGCGGTGGGCACGGACGTAGCGCAGGGCGTTCCAGAGGGCGGCCCAATCCCCCGGATCGGTCCAGCTGAACGTGTCGCCGGCGCTCCAGTGCACGTCCGTGGCCAGAGCCTTCCAGTCGATGCCATGGTGCTGGCGGAACCGATCGTCCTCGGAGATCAGGACCGCGCGTCGCACGTCGCGCGGGATCTTCTCCAGCGGGACCCACTCCTGGTGGATCGTCAACGCCTTCCCCTCCGCCCGTGCCTCCTCCTCGCGATACCGCATGAACGAGGTCTGCCCCGGGTCGTTCTCGGCGAGCCTCCACGGCCAGGGAAGCTCGATGAACGTCATGAGCGGGACGCCGAAGACCAGAAGCGCCAGGAACAGGGCCAGGTGGCGGAGGAAGTCACGCATACCCACCTGCTACCCCCCAGACGCCGTCCGGGGTTGCGCCCACAACCTCGTCAGCGACCCGCGCACGGCCTACCTTGGTACATCTGTCCGGAGCCCGCTCGGATCTTGTCCTCCAAGCCGGAGGTGCACCATGAGACGTGTCCCACTCGTTCTGGCCGCGGCCTCGCTTTTCGTGGCCTCGTCGACCGCCGCTGCCCAGCAGACCGCCGGTGCGGGACCGACCGTATCCCAACTCGTCATCGCCACCGGCGTGGAGAACCGCGAGCCCACGGGCGTCGGGCAGCAGTTCCCCTCCGATGTCGGCACCCTGTACGCCTACATGGTGGTGGAGGGTGACTTTCCGGAGGCCCAGCTCACCCAGGTCTGGATGCACGGGACGGACGAGATAGCTCGGGTCCCGCTGACCGTGAAAGGCCCCCGCTGGAGGACGTGGAGCAGCAAGACCATCCGACCCGATTGGACCGGAGCGTGGACGGTCAAGGTGGTCGATGCCGACGGCAACACCCTCCAATCGGCTGCCTTCTCGATTGGCGGAGGGGCGTAGGGGCCCGTCGGTCCGGGCCTCGGCGACCGAGCCGCCTTCCGGCTTCGTCGGCGAGGCCGCACCGGACCTCGGCCGCCCGTGAGCGACCACCCGGCGGTATCCACGCAGGGGCTGACCAAGCGATATCCGCGCGTCGTGGCCGTCGATGCGCTCGACCTGGACGTTCGCCCCGGTGAGATCTACGGGTTCCTCGGTCGAAACGGCGCCGGCAAGACGACCACGATCCGGATGCTGCTGGGACTCGTGCGACCCGACGCGGGGCAGGTCCGCGTCCTGGGCGCTCCGGTCGGGCCGGGCGGGTGCGCGGTGCTCGGACGGGTGGGCTACCTCGTGGAGACCGCGACGGCCTATCCCAACCTCACGGTCAGGGAGAATCTGGAGATCCAACGCCGGCTCACGGGCGCGCCGCGGGGGGCCGTGGGCGACGCCATCGAGTCACTCGGACTCGCCGGCTACACGGACCGCAAGGCCGGTGAGCTCTCGCTGGGGAACAAGCAGCGGCTCTCCCTCGCCCGCGCGCTGCTCCACCGTCCCGACCTCCTCGTCCTCGACGAGCCGGCGAACGCTCTCGATCCCGCAGGCATCGCCGAGATCCGGGGGCTCCTTCGCCGCCTGGCCGACGAAGGGGTCACGGTTTTCATGTCGAGCCACATCCTGAGCGAGGTCGCCCATCTGGCCGACCGGATCGGGATCGTGCACGAGGGCCGACTG
>CAZVYM010000049.1:0-27432 GCA_964630935.1 uncultured Gemmatimonadaceae bacterium
TGCCGGTCATCACGTACATGAGCCCGATGCCGATGACGATGAACGTGGCGCCCACCGAGCCCATGATCAGGTACTGGTAGGCCGAGGTGAGCGCGCGCCGGTCCCGTCCCATGGCGATGAGCGCGTAGGCCGACAAGGACGAGATCTCGAGAAAGACGAAGACGTTGAACACGTCTCCGGTTACGGAGATACCGAGCAGGCCGGTGAGGCACAGGATGAGCCCGGAGTAGAAGAGCGCGATGCGCTCGTGGTCGAGCTCCTGCTCGATGCTCGCGCGGGCGTAGGGCACGACCACGGCGGCGATCCCGGAGACGATCAGGAGGACGAAGGCGTTGACCGTATCGATCCGGTACTCGATTCCCCAGGGAGCGGCCCAGGAGCCCATCATGTACGAGATGGGGCCCGTGGCCAGCACCCGCCGCAGCAGGCGAACCGCGGCATAGAGCGACCACCACGAGGCGCCGAGCGCCACCGCCCATGCGGCGCGCGGGCGGCGGACCAGCGCCGCGAGCGGTGCCGCCAGGAGGGGCACGACGACGAGCAGGGCCGGAAGCTGAGCGCTCACCGGGCTTCGTCTTGTCGGTGGATGTCGTCCTCCTCGACGGTCCCGTAGGCCTCGTGGATGCGCACCACGAGCGCGAGTCCGAGGGCCGCGGTGGCCACGCCGACCACGATGGCGGTGAGGATGAGGACGTGGGGAATGGGATTGCTGTAGACCACGTGCTCCCCCTCCATCAGGATGGGGGCGGTCCCGCCCAGGATCTTGCCCATGCTGATGTAGAGGATGCCCACCGAGGTCTGGAAGATGCTCAGGCCGATGAGCTTCTTCACCAGGTTGCCGCGCGCGATGAGCGTGTAGAAGCCCACCATCATCAGGACGACGACGGCCCAGTAGTTGTAGAGGCCCAGGACCCTCATCCGCCCGCCCTCCTCCGCCCCGCGAAGGCGTAGAAGATGGCGACCATGACGCCGAAGACCGTCACGAGCACCCCGAGCTCCACGAGCATGATGCCGAGCTCCTGACCGTGCTCGGGGTCGTGCGCCAGGACGCTGTAGTCGAGGAAGTGTGGAGCGCCGAGGAGGAGCGTGAGCACGCCCGTGCCGGCATAGATCATGATGCCCACGCCGGCGCACGTGTAGACCACCCAACGCGGAAGGACCCGAAGGGCGTTTCCGAGCCCGTAGACGAGCGCGTAGAGAATGAACCCGGCCGCGAAGATGACGCCGGCCTGAAAGCCGCCTCCGGGCCCGAAGTCTCCGTGGAACTGCACGTACAGCGCGAAGAGGAGAATGAACGGGATGAGCATCTTGGCGCCCACGCGGAGGATCACGCGGTCATCCATGGCCCGCCTCCTCCGATGAAGGCTCCGGAGGATCGTCCTCTCCCGCTCCCAACCTCCGGTCGCGCTCTTCGCCGCTCCAGACGCGGCGCGGTCGCTCTCCGCGCGAGAGAAGCAACAGCACGCCCACCACGGCGGTGAAGATCACGGTGGTCTCTCCCATCGTGTCGTAGCCGCGGTAGGAGGCCAGCACCGAGGTGACGATGTTCGGCACGCCGATCTCCTCACCCGACTGCTCGATGTAGCGGGGAGCCACGTGGTGGTGGATGGGGTCGTCGGGGTTGCCGAAGGACGGCATGTCCAGCGTGCCGTAGATGAGGATGGCCCCCGTGACAAGGACCACGAAGAGAGGGAGGATCGGCTGGTGCCCGGGCTTGTGCTCGTCGTGTCCCACGATCGCCAGAGTGCCGAGCATGAGCACGGTGGCGATGCCCGCCCCCACGGCCGCCTCCGTGAACGCGACGTCCACCGCGTCGAGGGCGACGTAGAGCCCTGCGGAGAGGAGGCTGTAGATCCCCGAGAGCATGACGGCCGCGAACAGGTTGCGCAGCCGCACGATGGCAAGGGCGGTCACACCCAGGAGGGCCAGAAGCGTGATGTCGATGATCGCGTCGATGGTCAGACGTCCCGGTGTGGCGCCCGGTACGGCTCGACGCCGCCCGACAGAGCGGCTCTCGCCAGCGCGTGCGTGCTGATCGGACTGGTGAGGAGAAGGAAGGCCCAGATGAGGAGCAGGCGCGCGACGTTGAGGCCGAACCCCGACTGGAAGCAGAGTCCGACGAGAATGAAGCCCGACCCCATCGTGTCGGTCATACCGGCTGCGTGCAGGCGGGTGAATACATCGGGCATCCTGAGCAGGCCGATGGCGCCCACGACGACGAAGAAGATCCCCGCGAGGATGAAGATCCAGCTCAGCACGTCGAGGAAGATCTGGGTCATTCGGGCTTCCCCGGGAGATGTCGGGTTCGGCCCAGATCGCCGAACTCGAAGAACTTCAGGACCGCGATGGTGCCGATGAAGTTGATGAGCGCGTAAGCCAGACAGAGGTCCAGGAAATCGGGGCGACCCATCAGGTAGCCCATCACGGCGATCAGCACCACGGTCTTGGTGCCGAACGTGTTCACCGCGAGCACGCGGTCGTAGACCGTCGGCCCCAGGAGCGCGCGGACCATGGCGAGCACCATCGCGACGAGAATTCCGGCGGCCGCGGCAATGAACATCAACTACCCTGCTCCACCCAGGTGACGCGGCGATCCATCTCGTCCTGCTCCCGTCCGTCCACGTCGACCCAGGTCAGCGAGTGGATCTCGAGCATCTGGCCCTCCACACCCGTGGTGATCGTGCCGGGCGTCAGGGTGATCGAATTCGCGTACAACGAGCGCCCGAGATCGGTCTCCTGGCTCGCCCGATACATCACGAGGATCGGGTCGATCGGCAGGCTCGGCGTGAGGATGATCCTCGCCACGTTGACGTTGGCCCGGAAGATCTCCTTCAGGAGCCACGGGAGATAGATCCAGAAGCGCCCGCCCAGGTGCAGCGGAAGTCCCTCTTGATCCACCACGTCCATGCGCATCGCCAAGAAGACGACGAGCGCCGACGACAGGACCCCCAAGCTCAGCAAGAGGGGCGTGTAGTGACCCGAGAGAAGGACCCAGAACGTGAAGAGGATGACGCCTAGTCCGAGAGCTCGGAGCAAGGTTCCTCCCTGATTCGATTCAAGCCGTCCCGGGCGGCGGCGATCCCCCGGTCGAAACGGTTGGCGAATCTACCAGTTGGATTGCGCTCCGTCCACAATCTTCTTGACGAGCAGGTCGATCGCCTGGGTGCGACCCTGGTCCTCGGTCTCCGACGACTCGAGGAACTGTCCCTGCGCCGAGACTCCCGTGCCCTCCCAGATCACCAGGTTCCGCTTGAGGTCGATGATCTGGACGTCGACCGTGATGCTGACCTGCCGCTGGTTCACCTGCGCGGGCTGGCCGCCCGTGCTCGCCCGGTAGTTCGGCGTGGTCACGTCGTAGCGGGTGATCTTCCCTTCCACCACCGCGTCCGCGACGTCCTGGCCGGCCGTTCGCAGCCCCAGGGAGCCGGGCAGGTTCTTGAGAAGCTGGTCGTAGAGCTCGCCGCTGACCTGGAACTGGTCGGTCTCGTTGTCGAACGGCTGAACCGCGATCGTCTTCACGTCGGGTGGCGGGAAGCTCCCGGCGCGGAAGGAGTAGTTGCATCCCACCAGGCCCAGGACGGCCACGGTGGCCACCAGTCTTCGCATGACGTCCATCCTCATCGGGCGAGGTCCCAGATGTCGGCGGGATACGACTCCACGCTCTCGACGGACTCGCGCGTCAGCTTGAGCTCACGGAACGCGGTGAGGTCGCGGTACGTCGCCTTCTCGGGAAACTGGCTGTCCGGTGACAACGAGAGCTGGACCCGCTGCGTCGTGTGGGCGTCGTCGAGGAGCGCGATCGTCGTGACACGTCCGTCCTCGACATGATAATGGAGCTCCTCTCCGTCGGGATACCGATAGCGCAACCGGGTCGCGCCTCCCTCCAGACGATCCGCCCCGAGCAGCGTCGTCTCCTGCTCCGGCCGGAAGACGCCGAGCACCCCCCACATGAGCTCCGGCGGTGGAAGGATGTCGCGAGGAGCCCCCGGCGGCAGCCTCAAGTCCTCTCCCACCAGCGCCGCACGCACCACCGTCTCGCCATTCGACAGGAAGAGGTCGAGCCGGGCTCGATACGGCTCCTCGATGCGGGCCACACCCTTCCCGTGCATGCGCACCCCGCTCTCGTTCAGCTCCCACCGGAACACGATGCGGGTGGCACGGCGAAGCCGGGTCCCGGCTTCGAGCGCTCGAGCCGTCTGCTCCGCGTTCGGGGCCGGGCCCACGACCGCCGGGCGATGGCCCGTGCACGCAGCCGGCGCCAACCCGAGCAGGAGGGCCGCGAAGGCCCGAAGCGGTGAAGTCGTGAGGGGCGTCTTTGACATGAAGAGACAAAGCTATCGGACAGGGCTCGGCGGTCATACCCCTGCCGGTCGCCGCCGGTTCGGGCGGCGGGCTTGTAGCCGCCGGGGGCCGCGCCTACCTTCCGGCGCCATGCCTTCCGGAAAGCCCGTCCTCCTAGCCTCCGACATCCACCTGGGCGCGGTTCCCCGCGAGCGGGAGCGCGCCTTCCTGTCCTGGCTGCGCCACACCGGGGACCGGGCGTCGTGGCTGATCCTGAACGGCGACCTCTTCGATTTCTGGTTCGAGTACAGACAGGGCATCCCACGGGGGTACGACGAGACCCTCGGCGTGCTCCGTGCGCTCGTACGCGGAGGGCTCCCGGTCACCCTGATGGGGGGCAATCACGACTGGTGGGGCGGCTCCTATCTGCGCGACGAGATCGGCGTCGAGTTCCTGCAGGACCCGGTGGTCCGGGACATCGGCGGCCTGCGGACCTTCCTGGCCCATGGCGACGGCCTCGGGAAGGGAGACCTGGGCTACCGGTTTCTGCGGCTGATCCTGAGGGGACGCCTCACCCGCTGGGCGTTCCGGCAGCTACCGCCGGACCTCGGGGATCGCGTGGCCGGCCGAGTGTCCCAGACCGAGGTACGGTGGGGTGCGCCCACGGAGGACGACAAGAACCGGGCTCGCTTTCTCGAGCACTGGGCGCTGGCGAAGCTGGAGGCCGAGCCCGACATCGACCTCGTCGTGTTGGGGCACACGCACATCCCCGTGAAGCGTACCGTGGCCGGCGGCCGATGGTACGTGAACGCAGGCGATTGGGTCTACCACCGCACATACCTCGAATTTCCCGGAGGCGGGGCGGAGCCGCAGCTCATCGAGTGGGGGGGGTGAGCCGACCGGCGACTCGGTGGACCGTCGGCCCGATGGCCCTGTCTCCGCCGGCCGGGCGCTCAGTGTTCCGGCAGGTGGATCCCGACCGACATCTGCATCCTGCCCGAGGTTCCCACCGGCACCGCGTCCAGCGTGATGGGTGCCGGGAAATGCTGTAGCTGCGCAGAGACGTACGCATCCGCACCACTGAGGAAGACCAGGAAGATGCCGAGGGCGATCCAGTCCTGTTGCTGACTCTTGCGGGCGGTCGCGAGCCCGTTGAGGTCACCGAGCTGCTGGTCGCCGTTCAGGTGGGCCAGGATGGAGTCCGGATCGGTGGTACCCCGGGCCGCGAGGTCCTGCCGGATGATCTGCTCGCGAAAGGCGGCACGCCGGCGCGCGTCCAGGAGGCGCTCCCGGGTCTTGACCAGCTCCCAGGCGGTGGCCGACTCCAAGACGAAGTAGAACGCGCCCCGGTTGTACGCCCCGATCGCGGCGTGCCCCCAGCCCGGAAGGGCCAGGGCACGGAAGAGCGCTCCCCTCGGGCTGACGCCCTTGCGGGCCGCCGTGGAGTCCGCGGCGGGTGCGCCCGACGGGGCCGCCTTCCGATCCTGCGCGTGCACCGACCCTGGGCGGGCGCACGGCGCCAGAACCGCGGCCGCCAGGAGCAGCCAGGTCGAGCACGTGCGTGCCCGCCGAGGCGCGGATCGAAGGTGGTAGCGGCGTGTGTTCATGAAGTGCGAACCATATCGGAAGCGCGCGTGCTCATCAACGGAGCGGTGGCGGGAGTGCGTGGGAATCGAACCCACCGACCCGGGTGTTGGCCGGGCCAAACGGTTTTGAAGACCGCTGGGGACACCAGTCCCCCTCCACCCCCTCATCCCTTCCCGATCTCGCCGCGTCGCGGGCCTCCGTTGCGCTCCCCCGCCCTGCCACCTGCCTCTCAGCGCACGCGCGCGAACGAGTTGGAGGGATCCGGCGTGACGACGAGGTCCACGATGTCACCGGGCCGTACGATGACGGGGTTGGTCGTCCGCTGGAGCGCGGCCACGGGCTCGATTCTGAACCTCAGGTTGCCGGTGTCCGGCAGGTCCATACGCAGTTGCGCCCCGCTCTGCCCCGGCACGTTGCCGAGCTCCTGGCTCTTGCTTCCCCAGACGGCGTACACGCGCACCTGGTAGACCGATCGATTCTGGACCAAGATGCGGATCTCACCGCTCCCCTGCTGGCTGGGGCCGGCGAAGGGGCTCCGGGCCGCGGCTGTGGCACAGCCGGCGGAGAAGAGGGCCAGCGCCAACAACGGCGCGCGAAAGATCTTCCGGGCACTCATGGCTCGCTCGTGGGGTTGGGGTTCACCGGGTCCAGACCCTTGGCCCCGAGCATCTGGTTCAGCCGCGTCAGGCTCGGGCCCAGAGCCTCGTTCATCCGCTGCAACTGCCGATCGAGCCTTCCCGACAGGGAGTCGAAAACCTCGTGGGACTGGTCCGTCGGCTTGTCCTCCGAGCCGTCCACCACGCTCATGAGGGCCGCGAGCTTGTTGTTGAGCTTGATCGGATAGTTGAGCGGGTCCTGGTTGGAGCGGTTCTTGACCTGGTAGATCTCGGCCTCCACCTCGGAGAGCGTGTCCTTCAGGGCCATGGCCAGAGAGCGGATGCCCGCATCGTCGGTCTTGCCGGCCCGGTCGTCGATCTGCGCGCGGACCTTGCGGATCCGGACGACCGCCTCGTTCGCCTGCGAGACCCGATCGCGGATCTTGGTGGCGAGGTCGAACCGCTCCTTGAGGTCGGCCAACGTCACTCCGCTCGCCGCCACGCGGGGATTCATCGCGATGTCGAAGCCACGCGTCTGGGCCGACCCGTCGACCGTGAGTCGAACCTGATAGTGGCCCGGGATCACGGACGGTCCCACGTCACGGGCCGCCCAGAAGATGCGCCCGTCGAAGTCGGTCCACGCTTGGGTGCGCATGTCCCACGGGAACCGATGCGTGCCGGCTTTGCGCGAAGGTCGCACCATGCCTCGTCCGCGCCGTGGGCCTTCCTCTGGCTGCTGGTCCGCGGCCGTGGTGTCCTTCTGGGCGCTGTCGGCCAGCGATTCGTACGTGCGAATCACCGTCCCCTCGGCGTCCAGGATCTCCACCGTGACCTTCTCGGCGTCGTTCTTCAGGTGGTAGAAGAAGTCGGCCGTGCCGTCGAAGCCCTGGACGGGATCCGAGGGCTGGAAGAGCCAGACGCTCGCATTGGAGACGTCGGGCTCCATCTGACGCAGCAGGTCGATGTCGTGCATCACCCAGAACGAGCGGCCGTGGGTCGCGGCGACGAGGTCGTTGTCCTTTACGGCAAGGTCGGAGACCTGGGTGTTGGGCAGGTTCCTGGTCAGGGGACGCCAGTGCGCGCCATCGTCCCATGAAACGTAGACCGTGCTCTCCGAAGCGGCGTACAGGAGCCCCGGACGCACGGGGTCCTCACGTACGGAGCGGACGAAGTCGTCGTCCGGGATGCCGTCGACGATCTTCGTCCACGTGCGTCCGTAGTCCGTGGTCTTCCACACGTAGGGATGCCGGTCGTTGTCGACCAGGTAGCGGATGCCGGCCACGTAGGCCTTGCCGGGCGTGTTGGGCGAGGCTTCGATCGTGTTGATCCGGATGAAGTCCGGCGCGTCGGGCGGGGTGACGTTCTCCCATGTCGGCTTGGCGGCGGTCGCGTTTCGGGTGATCTGCACGTACCCGTCGTCGGAGCCCGCCCAGATGACGTCCGCGTCGTGATACGACGGTGCGATCGCGAAGACGGTCGCATAGGTCTCGACCCCGGTCTGGTCCTTCGTGATCGGCCCGCCGGCGGGCCCCATGGTGCTCGGGTCGTGGCGCGTCAGATCCCCGCTGATGGCGGTCCAGCTCTGCCCCTGGTCCGTCGTCTTCCAGACCTTCTGCGTTCCCGTGAAGAGCACGTCGGGGTCCGTTTGGGAGAACACGATCGGGAACGTCCACTGCACCCGCTCCCGAATGTCCTCGGACGATTGGCCCATCGGGTTCTCGGGCCAGACCTGCACCTCCCGGCTGAGTCCCGTCGCGTAGTCGAAGCGGGTCAGCGATCCTCCGTAGCAGCCCGCGTAGAAGATGTTCTGGTCGACGGGGCTCGGCGCGATGTAACCGCTCTCGCATCCACCGACGGAATAGAAGTACTCGCCTCCGTCGGTGACCTGCCTCCAGTCGCTCGAAGGAAGGCAGACGGTGGAGTTGTCCTGCTGAGCCCCGCAGATGTGGTAGGGCTCGTGGATCGTGGTCGCGACCCGGTAGATCTGGGCCGTGGGATAGTCCTCGGCCGTCCAGGTCTCGCCGGCGTCGACCGAGACGGTCGCTCCGCCGTCGTTGGCCTCGATCATCCGGTCGGGATCGCCGGGCGCGATCCAGAGGTCGTGGTTGTCACCGTGCGGAACGCCGAGGGAGGTCGGGAAGGTCTTGCCGCCGTCCTTCGAGCGATAGATCCCCGTGTTGAGCGCGTAGACGACGTTCTCGTCCTTCGGATCGGCGTAGATGCGGGAGTAGTAGAAGGCGCGTTGCCGCAGCTTCCGCTCGTCGTTGACCCGCGTCCAGGTGCGCCCCGCGTCGTCGGAGCGGTACACCCCCCCTTCCGGCTCGTGCTCGACGAGCGCCCATACCCGCTTCGAGTTGGCGGGGGAGACGGCGAGACCGATCTTGCCGATCGGCGAGGCCGGCTGGAGCCCGAGGTTGGACGTGATCTCGGTCCAGTGCTCGCCGGCGTCGGTGCTCTTGAAGATCCCGCTCCCGGGGCCGCCCGACGAGAAGCCCCAGCTCTTGCGCCAGGCCTCCCAGAGCGACGCATAGAGGACGTCCGGATCGTTCGGATCGATGATCAGGTCGACGGCGCCGGTCTTGTCGTTGCGGTAGAGGACCTTCTTCCAGCTCTTGCCCCCGTCCGTGGACTTGTAGACCCCGCGCTCGGGGTTCGGCGCCGAGTGCACGCCGAAGGCGGCGACGTAGACATGGTCGCAGTCGTCGGAGGCGATCCGGATCTTGGAGATGTTCTGTGTCGCTTCGAGTCCCAGATGGGTCCAGGTCTTTCCCGCGTCGGTGGACCTGTAGACGCCGTCTCCCTGCTCGACGTTGCCGCGCAGCTCGGATTCGCCCGTACCGATGTAGACGACGTCCGGGTTCGACGAACAGACCGCCACGGCACCGACCGACGCGCTGCCGATCTGCCCGTCCGTGACCGGGTGCCAGGTCGTGCCCCCGTCCGTGGTCTTCCAGAGGCCACCGCCGGTGGCGCCGAAATAGTATTCGTTCACGCGGGCATCGCTGCCCGCCACGGCGATGGAGCGGCCACCCCTCGACGGTCCCACGTTCGTCCAGGACAGGACGCCATAGAGGGTGGAATCCAACTGTTGTGCGGCCAGCGGACCCGGCACCCCGGCGCACACGCTGGCGAAGGTGAGCGCGCCCGCCGCGAAGCGAGCGAAACGGTTGGACGGTCGCATCTCTTGCTCCTGCTTCCGGGTTCTCAACGCTCCACGCGAGCGATGCACTCGATCTCGATGTCGACGGACTTGGGCAGGGTCGCGACCGCCACGGTCGCCCGCGCCGGCCTGTGGTCTCCGAGGTGTTTCGCGTAGACCTCGTTCACGGCGCCGAAGTCGTTCATGTCGGTCAGGAAGAGGGTCGTCTTCACGACCGAGCCGAGAGACGACCCCGCGGCCTCGAGCACGTGGGACAGGTTCTTCATCACCTGATCGGTCTGGTGGGCCGCGTCGCCCCCGATCAGCTCCCCGGACGCCGGGTCCAGGGCGATCTGTCCCGAGCAGAAGACCCATCCATCGACCACCACGGCCTGGGAGTAGGGTCCGATGGCTGCGGGGGCCCGGTCGGTATGCACGATCTTGGCGTCGCCCATGGTGCTAAGCTCCTTCTTGAAACTGACGCGAATGTTGAATGATCTCGGTCGGTGACACCGTCGCGACGCCCGCCTTACCCACTTCGATCGCTGCGGCGTGATTGGCCAGGATCGCGGCTTCGGGCACATCGGCACCGGCAGCCAGAGCCACGGCCATGACCGCCGTGACGGTGTCGCCCGCCCCCGACACGTCGTAGATGGCGCGCGCCGCCGTGGGGACCCGGACGGAGTGGCCCTCGGCGGTCTGCAGCGCCATGCCGGCTTCTCCCAGTGTCAGCAGGAGGTTCTCACAGCGCAGCCGCGTGCGCGTACGCTCCATCCAGTCGGGGTCGTCGGGGTGGAGGAACTCTCCGAGGGCATCGGCCAGCTCCTTCGCGTTGGGCTTGAAGACCGTGGTGCCCGAAAAGGCGAAGAAGTTGCGTCGCTTCGGGTCGACCACGGTGGGGCGCCCGCGGCTGGCCGCCTGGTCCATGACGGCGCGAATCACCGTGCTCACCAGCACGCCCTTGTTGTAGTCCTCCATGACGAGCACGTCACTCTCGGCCGCCAACTCCGCGACGGCGCCGGCGAGGGCCCCGGCCAGTCCTTCGCTCACGTCGCTTTCCACCTCGTGGTCGAAGCGCACGACCTGTTGCCGCCTGGCGAGGATTCTCGTCTTGACCGTCGTCGGTCGCTCGTGGGTCCGCACCAGTCCGTCCGTTCGCACGCCGAGCGATTCGAGCTCGTCCCGCAACTGCTCGCCCGCCCCGTCCTGGCCCACGCACCCGACCACGCGGCACGTGGCGCCGAGGGCCGCGACGTTGGCCGCCACGTTGCCGGCGCCTCCGACGGCCCAGGACTCTTTCTCGACCTTGACGACGGGCACGGGCGCCTCGGGAGAGATTCGCTCCACCGCTCCCGAGATGTATCGGTCGAGCATCAGGTCCCCGATCACGAGCACGCGGACCCCCGCGAACCTTCGAACCAGCGCGTCGACCGCTTCCGGACTCAACCGGTCCATGGTTCCCGTCCCCGTGCTTCGGGCCTGAGCAGCTCGTGGCGCTCACCTCGTCGCGCGAGGAGCGTATCCTGGAGATTCACCGACACGCAGACGTGGTTGGGGATGATACGCACCGTCTCTCCGATTCGGGGCCTCCATTCGGAGGCGGACAGATCCAGGACTCCATGTTCTTCGGAAAGGGAGGATAACACGATCTCGGGATGGTCGAGGAGAACGCCGAACCCGGCCTCTCCCCCCCTGCCCTCCTTGGCCAGCGCCTTCGATCCCGCGTCGACCACCGCGTGGCCCGGGACGGACGTGCTGACGACCGTGGCGAGCACCGTGTAGGCGATATCGCCTCGATCCGCCACGCCCACCTCGAGCGCCTCCCGGTCGTAGAAGATGCAAGAGCCCGAGCGGATCTCGGTGACGCCGTCGATCTCGTGGCTTCGCCACAGGGTCGGCGTGGACCCCCCCGAGACGATCTCGGGCTCCAGGTCCGCCGCGTGGAGCGCCTCCAGCGTCCGGCTCAGACGATCGGCCAGCTCGACGAGGTGCGGCGTCTGCTCCGCCACGGTCATCCGGATGTGGCCCGGGTAGAAGAGGATGCCCCTGAACGTCACGCCCTCGAGCTCGGCGGCCCTGCGCGCGAGCGCGACGACGTGCGCCGGGGTCTGGACGCCGGTCCGTCCGAGGCCCATGTCCTGCTCGATCAGGACGCCCGTGGACCGTCCGGCCCTCGAGGAGGTCGCGGCCAGCGGCTCGAGAACCTCCACGGCGTCCAGCGACACCTTGAGATCCACGTCCGGGGGGAGGTCGGCGAGGCGCGCGAGCTTCTTCTCGCCGACCGGGGGATACGCCAGGAGGATGTCGGACGTCAGCGCCGACATCACTTCGGCTTCGCGCAGAGTGGCGACGGTCAGGCCGAGCGCGCCCTCCTCGAGCTGGATGCGCGCCAGCGTCGTCGATTTGTGGGTCTTGATGTGCGGGCGCCAGCGGAGGCCGTGCTCGGACGCGTACCTGGCGACCCGTCGGGCGTTCGCCCGGGCCCGATCCAGATCCACGTACCCCACCGGGGTCTCGACGTCGTCGGGGTTCTCCCACCCTCTCATCGGAGGGCGTCGTCCAGGGCCGCCCGGAAATCCCGGTCCTGCGCATCCACCGGGCCGACGCGCATCCAACGAAGGACGCCGTCCCGGTCCACGAGGAACGTGGCGGGCAGTCCGGGAATCTTGAACTCGTCGAGGGCGTTCATTTCGGGATCCCGCAGGATCGTGTAGGTCACGCCATAGTGCTTCATGAACTCGCGAATCTGGGCGAGGGCGTCGCCGGTGTCCATGGACACCCCCACGATGCGCAGGCCCTCGCTCGACCGCTGTTCGTAGACGGACTCCAGAAAGGGCGTCTCCTGACGACACGGCGTGCACCACGTCGCCCACAGGTTGAGGAGGAAGGGCGTTCCGTGCAGCGACCGGAGGTCGACCGTGTCACCCTCCAGCGAGACGGCCCGGTAGTCGGGCATCGCCTGCCCGACGCGTGGCGGTCCACCGGTGTCGGACCCCTTGCAGGCGGCGAGGGAGAGGAGAGCGATGGCGACCGCCGAGGATGCGACGAAGGGAGCGGGGCGGATCACGGGTCCAGCGGCCTGTGGAGGTTGTCTCCGCGGGGAGACAGGTGGAAGCGGGCACTGCCCTCTCCCGAGGGCGGTCGGAGACTCCTTCGAGCTCGGGGCGACCGAGGGCCGGAAGAAATCGAAGCGATCATCGCTGCGTACCTGAGAGAGAAGGGTCGAAGCTCACGTGGCCGTGGACCTCGCCGAGCGGGCGGCAAGCTTTTTGCCGGAGATCGGAGGCCGGCGGCCTCGTGAATGTCGACGAGAGCGCCCGTCGAGCGCAACGCGTCGGATGGGAACCGAAGCGCGGCCGCGGGTGCTTTTCAGGTCGGGGAGCACGGGCGACGAACCTTTGCGCACCATGCCCCGGTATAATGGACGACCTGCCGAGCCCGGATCCCCGATCCCGGATCCCGGTTACGGCGGGAGATCCCGGTGGACCCTCCATCTCCAGGGTGGCCAAGATGCGGTTCTCGAGAGCGTTCCAATTGAAAGGGCGTGGGCCTGGCGGACTTCTGGGCACGGCGGTGGCTGCCCTGGTCGTCGGATTCCTGGTGTCGTTGCCCACGCCTGGATCGGCGCAGCAGTACTTCGGGCGGAACAAGGTCAAGTACGACTCGTTCCACTTCGATGTGCTCGACACCGACCACTTCACGATCTACTACTACCCGGAAGAGGCCGAGGCCGTCCAGGACATGGCCCGGATGGGGGAGCGCTGGTACGAGCGATACGCCCGGACGTTCCAGCACGAGTTCGAGAAGAGAAAGCCGGTCATCATCTACGCCGACCACCCGGATTTCGAGCAGACCAACGCGATCTCGGGGTTCATCTCCGAAGGCACCGGGGGCGTCACGGAGTCGCTGAAGAACAGGGTGGTCATGCCGATGACCGGCTCGTACTGGGACGACAACCACGTCCTCGGCCACGAGCTCGTGCACGCCTTCCAGTACAACGTGGCTCAGGCCCGCACCCGTGGGCTCCAGGGGCTCAACAGCTTGCCCTTGTGGCTCATCGAGGGGATGGCGGAGTACTTCTCCCTCGGTCGAGACGATCCGCTCACGGCCATGTGGATCCGGGACGCCATCCGGCGGGACGATCTGCCCACCATCAAGCAGATGACCCACGACACCCGGTTCTTCCCCTACCGGTTCGGGCAGGCGCTCTGGGCGTACATCGGAGGCGTGTGGGGCGACGACGCGATCATCCAGATCTATCGGCGGTCGCTCCAGATGGGGTTCGAGCCGGCCATTCAGCAGGTGCTCGGCATGTCCACCGACACGCTGTCGATGCACTGGAAGGACGAGATCTCCAAGGAGTACCTGCCGCTCATGAAGGGGCGTCAGGCGCCCAACGAACAGGGGACGCTCCTCCTGGCGCCGAAGACGGGCGCGGGCATGACCTACAACGTCTCGCCCTCGCTGAGCCCGGACGGGCGCTACGTGGCGTTCCTGGCCGACAAGGACCTCTTTTCCGTCGACCTGTACCTGGCCGACGCACAGACGGGCCAAGTCATCAGGAAGCTCAGGAGCGCCAACTCGGACCCGCACACCGACGCGCTCAACTACATCAACTCCTCGGGAACCTGGTCGCCGGACGGCACCGAGTTCTGCTATGTCGCCACCGCCGACGGCACGCAGGAACTCCAGATCGTCCAGGTGGACGACGGCCACGAGGTCCGACGCAAGAGCTTCGAGGAGATCGGCGCCATCACGAACCCGTCCTGGTCGCCGGACGGCAAGCAGATCGCCTTCTCGGGGTCGGTGGGCGGCATCAGCGACCTGTACATCTGGGATCTGGACTCCGATCAGCTCATCCGGCTGACCAACGACAAGTACGGGGACTTCCAGCCGGACTGGTCACCGGACGGGAAGACGATCGCGTTCTCGTCGGACCGGGGCCCGGAGACGAACTTCGAGGAGCTCACGTTCAGCAAGTTCCAGCTGTCCCTGATCGACGTAGCCACCCATGCGGTGACCGTCATCCCGGTATTCGGGGACGTGAAGCACATCGACCCGCAGTATTCCCCGGACGGGGAGAGCCTGTACTTCGTCTCCGATCAGGACGGCTTCAGCGACGTCTATCGTCTGAATCTCCAGACCCGGGACGTCCGGCGCATCACGCACGTAGTCACGGGAGTCTCCGGCATCACCTACACGTCGCCGGCGATCAGCGTCGCCTCCAAGTCGGGGCGGATGGCGTACACGGTGTTCGACTCTCTCGAGTTCCACGTCTTCGCGATGGATCCCGAGAACGAAGCGGGAACCGCGGTGACCATCGTGCAGGACGCGCAGAATCAGCCTGGACGCAAGCTCCCACCGGCCAACCCCCAGCGGTTCAGCCGCGTGGCGACCTATCTGGCCGACGCTCAGACCGGTCTCAAGCCGTCCGGCACCTATTCGGCGAAGGAAGCGAAGAAATACTCCCCGTCGCTTTCCCTGGACTACGTGGGGCAGCCGTCCTTCGGGGTCGCGGCGGATCGATACGGAAGCTATGTGGCCGGAGGCGTGTCGGCCTATTTCAGCGACATGCTCGGGAACCGGAACCTCGGTGTAGCCGTCCAGGCCCAGGGGACGGTGAAGGACATCGGCGCACAGGCGTTCTACCTGAACCAGGCGCACCGCTGGAACTGGGGGGTGGGCGGAGGGAGAATCCCATACCTGTTCGGATGGTACGGGTACGGGCAGGACGCCGTCGACGCCAACACAGGCCAGCCGGCGAACGCCCAGACCGTGGACACGGCCCAGGCTCTCTACCTCGGGCTCACACGCTACCGGGTCTACGTGAATACGGTGACGGGCCAGACGGCGTACCCGTTTTCGACCACGCGCCGTCTCGAGCTCTCGGCTGGAGCCACGCGCTACAGCTACGACATCGAGCAGGACAGGTACTACATGGACTCGTTCGGGCGGGTCTACAACTTCACGCGAGTACAGCTCGACTCCCTCGAGCCCGCGCCACTCAATCTGGTCCAGGCCTCGGTCGCGCTGGTGGGAGACAACTCCTACTTCGGGTTCGTCTCGCCCGTTCGAGGAGGCCGGTACCGACTCCAGGTCGAGGAGACGGTGGGAGACGTGAACTTCACGACGCTGATCGCGGACTGGCGGCGCTATTTCAGCCCGACCAAGAACCTGACGATCGCCATGCGCGGCCTCCACTTCGGGCGCTACGGGCTGAGTCAGTCCGAGAACAACAAGGACCAGTTC
The DNA here is from genome assembly GCA_964630935.1 of uncultured Gemmatimonadaceae bacterium. Lineage (GTDB taxonomy): Bacteria > Gemmatimonadota > Gemmatimonadetes > Longimicrobiales > Gaopeijiaceae > SZUA-318. Next base: position 15,853 of record CAZVYM010000049.1, read on the forward strand.
GGTGCGGTGCTCCAGCCGATGTTCCTCGGCTACGAGAGCCTCGTGCGTGGGTACGACTACCAGAGCTTCGACGCGACGGAATGTGCCGCGGGCCAGACGTTGCCGATCGGCGGTAACAACGGCAGCGCGTGCCCGGTGTTCGATCAGCTGTTCGGGCAGCGGATCGCCGTGGCGAACCTCGAGCTGCGCGTGCCTCTGATCGGCGTTCCGCAATACGGGCTCATCGACTTCCCCTTCCTGCCGACGGAGCTGGTGGCGTTCGCGGACGGTGGCCTGGCCTGGACTCCTGGGATCTCGCCCGCCAGGCTGGAGTTCGTGCGAACTCCCACGGAGAACGTGCATACGCCCGTGTTCTCGACGGGCGTCGGGGCACGCTTCAACATCCTGGGGATGTTGGTGCTCGAAGCCTACTACGCCTATCCGTGGCAGCGGCCGCAGAAAGGCTGGCTGTGGGGATTCGACATCTATCCGGGCTGGTAGGCGGCCCGTGAGGCGCGGCTGACAGGAGCGGGCAACCGCCCGGGCGTCGGTCGGTGGCTCTTCGATGGGCGAGGGGGAGTTCCTTCCGCGGAAGGAACTCCCCCTCTCTCAGTTCGGTCGTGAAGCCGTAGCGAGCCGGCCGAGCCTTCCCGCCGACCCGGAGGAGCGGCTCGTCCGGTCTCAGAAGAGGGACACGTTGATGTACCGCTTCGGATTGGCCTGGATGTCCGCCATGAGCGAGGCGACGCTCTCGGCCGCCTTGTTCAGGTTCACGTAGAGCTGGTCGTCCCTGGAGAGCCGCCCCAGGGTTCCCTCGCCCCGGTCCATCCGGTCGAGCAGAGAACGCAGCGAAGACGACGCGCGGTCGAGATTCTCACCGGTCCGGGTGAGCACCTCCATGGCCGAGTCCGCGCGCGCGACCGCGCGAGCCGCGTCCGGTCCGGCCTTCTGGAGGCTGCCGGCGGAGCTGTTCAGCTTCTCGGTCAGGCTCTTGAGCGTGGAGCGCTGCTCTCGAATGGTACCGGACAGCGCGGTCAGCAGCGTGTCGAGCTGACTCGCGCTCCCTTGCATGGAGTGGACCGTGCTCTCGTTCAGGAGCGACTCGATCCGGTCGAGCACGGTGGACGCCTGCCCGCTGAGCTCGTCCATCGAGCCCATCAGCCCGCTGGAGCCGCCCTCCCCTGGAATCGTGTCGCCCGGCTGGACGTTTCCCGGGCCCTTTCCGGGAATGAGCTCCATGGTCCTCCCCCCGAGCAGGCCTGCAGCGGCCAGGCGGGTGTGGGATCCGGTGGGGATCTTCCACTCGCCGTCCAACTCCAGGGAGATGGCCACCTTCCCGTTGGGCTCCATCTCGAAGCCGTGAATCCGCCCGATGTTGACCCCGCGCAGCTGGACAGGGTCTCCCCGACGGATGCCTCCCGCGTCCGGGACGGTGGTCACCACCAGGTAGCGGCCCCTCAACGTGGCAGGGTCCGTCATGAGAAAGAGCACCGCGACGAAGGAGACGAGGCCGATGAGCACGAAAACCCCGACCCTCGCCTCCTTTCCGCCGGAGCCCTTGGGCGCGGCGGCGAGCGCCTGCTCGTCCGTGGGGTGGGAGCGACGCGCTCCCCTCGGTGTGGGCGTGTCAGTCATCTGATGTCGAAACCATGTCCAGCGCAGCCTCGGCTGCGGCTCGGTCCACGAAAGCTTGCACCACCGGATCCGGACTGGCTCGGAACTCCTCCGGCGATCCGCAGAAGCGTAGCCTCCCTTCATCCAGCATGGCCACGCGGTTGCACATTTCCAATCCACCCTCCACGTCGTGCGTGACGAGAAGGGAGGTCACTTCCAGCTCGCGCGAGAGGCGGATGATGAGCCGCTCCACGGCCGCGGTGTTGATGGGATCGAGCCCGGTGGTGGGCTCGTCCCAGAGGAGGACCTCGGGTCGTCCGACGATGGCGCGGGCGATCCCCACCCTCTTCTTCATTCCTCCGGAAAGCTCGGCCGGGATCTTCCCCATCACGGCCGTCGGCTCCAGGTTCACGAGCTCGAGCGCCCGCCAGACCCGGCCCGCGACCTCCGCCCTGGAGAGTCGCGCGGCCTCGTCTTCGGGGAGTCCCATGGAGACGTTGCCGAAGACGTTCAGCGAGTCGAAGAGCGCGGCGTTCTGGAACACGTAGCCGACCTTCCGGCGGGCGGCTTCCAGCGACTTGCGCCCGCCGTGATGCACGGAGATTCCGTCGAGCAGGACGTCTCCCAGGTCCGGCGTGATGAGCGCGATCGTCGTCTTCAGCAGCACGCTCTTACCGGTCCCCGACGGTCCGAAGAGCGCGAACATCTCCCCCGTCTCGACCTCCAGATCCACGCCGGACAGCACCGGGGCGTCGAAGGACTTGTGGATGTTGCGGTACTCGATCACGGTCGCTCCTCGCTCACTGTAGCATCAGCGGTGGGAAGAGCGCGTCGAGGATCAGGATCGTGAGCGTCATGAACATCACGGCCTGGGTCGTCGTGCGCCCGACACCCTCGGCGCCCCCGCGCGTGCGGAATCCCATGTGGACCGAGATGAGGGGAATGGCGAGCCCGAAGACGAGGGCCTTGGTCAGCGAGTAGAGCAGATCCCACGAGTGCCAGAACAGACGGGCGCCGTAAAGGAAGGACTCCGTTCCGAGTCCCACCTGGAGGTTGGCGGCCACCATACCGGCGCCGATCCCGATCAGGTTGGCCATCCCGACCAGCAGCGGTAGGACGATGACCCCGGCGATCACGCGGGGGGCCGCCAGAAGGGCGATCGGGTCGCGTCCCAGGGAGTGATACGCGTCGATCTGCTCGGAGACGACCATGGTGCCGAGCTCGGCCGTGATGCGCGCGCCGACCCGGCCCACCAGCACGAGACCCGTGAGCACCGGACCCATCTCGAGGACGATCGTTTCCGCCACGAGGCTCCCGAGCACGTACAGGGGAACCGAGCCCGTGAACTGGTACCCGCCCTGCTGGCTGGTCACGATCCCGGCCAGAGAGGCCGTCACCAACACGATCGGGAGGCTCTGGATCCCCATGACGTAGATCTGCCGCACGACCTCGCGGAACGAGACCTTGAGTCGGACGATCGAGAGCACGATCTGCCACGTCAGGGCGCCCATGGCGCCGGCGTGCTCCGCGGTCACCTCGGCGACGCTCCCGACGCGCGCGAGCCAACGCGTGACCGGGCCCGGAAGCGGGAGGGCCAAGGGTGAGGGGCGCTTCACGTACTCGAAGGACTCCTGCGGAAGACACGGTCTCGCCGGCGATCAGGTGCCGGAGGCCTGTGGAGAAGCGTTGAACCATCGGGAAACTGAATAGGAAAATCAAGCGGTTCGGGCGTGCCGGCAGGGCTCATCTCGCGGCGCGGCGGAGCGTGGCCGCCACGCGTGCCAGAAAGAGCCTCGGATCGAGCGGTTTTCGGAGGTAGTCGTCGGCGCCCTCCTCGATGAGGTCGGCCTCGAGCAGCGGATCCTCCGCACCCGTGAGGACGATGACCGCCGGCTCCCTCGAGTGCCGTCGGGCCCGCAGAGCGCGCACCACTTCCCTGCCCCCCAGGCGCGGCATGTCGAGGTCCACGACCACGAGGTCCACGTCGGGCTCCTCTTCGAAGCGGTCGAGGCCGTCTTGCCCGTCCTCGGCTTCCAGGATCCGGAATCCGCCGTTGCGCTCGAGTGCCGTGCGCGCCAGGAGCCGTGCGCTCTCGTCGTCGTCGATCACCAGGACCGTGCGAGCTTCCGCATCGGCCGTCCCCGACGGGTCGGGGGGCCTTCGCGGCTCCCGGTGCGGCGAGCCTCGCAAGGTGTCCAGCGAGGAACGGAGCACGTCGGGCGGGGCGACCCGGAAGACGGGGCTCCGCCCCGTCACCCGCTCCAGCTCGAGCTCGGTGCGCAGGTCGGTGGGATCGGCCACGGCCACGACGATCTCCACGCCGTCTTCGGTGAGCGGAAGCGCGTTGCGGTCCTGGACGAGTCGCTCGGGAACGAGCCGCACCGCCGCCGAGGTGGGCGCCAGCGCTTCCACCGGTACGAGGCCGTAGGTGGTGGCGATCCGCTCCGCCATCTCCTGCGGTGTCAGCCCGCTCCGTTCGGCCATCGCGGACCAGGCCTCGCGGACGTCGGAGGGGAGCGCCTCCCCGTCCGCGAACTCCGAAAGCACGCGCTCCAGCCATCGCATCGTGGCGTGACAGTCGGGGTCGTCCGGCCAGGCCGTCTGGCGCAGCACGACGACCAGCCCCTCCAGAGAGCGCAGAAGCTGCCCTTCTGGGCTCCGCTCCACGAGCCCTGCCAGGTCGCTGACGTCCTGGAAGCCGAAGGAGCCGCCGGAGCCGCGGAGCGCCCGGGCGACGCGGCGAGCCGTGTCCGCGGAGGCATCGTCCCCGCCCCGCACGGGGTCGAGGAGCGCCTCCAGCTCGCGCACCCGTTCCTTCATGGCCTCTCTGTACCAGGCCGCGAGCGCGTCTCGATCGACGGGAGGGGACAAGCGACCGCTCAGGGGCCGGAGGATCCGCTCCGGGCCGCCCCGTAGTAGATCCCGTTGAAGAGGAACGGGAAGGTTCCGTGGGGTTGCGACCGGAAGGTGACGCGGGGCGTGAGGAAGAACAGCCTACCGCGTCCCATCTTCGCCTCCACGATGGCCGTGGCTCCCTGGAGATGCTCCTGGCCCCATGCCCAGCCGCTCTCGAGCGGGTGGGGGGTGTCGTACCAGCCGACCCGCGTCACGCCGGCGGCTTCCGCGCCGGGTCCGAGCCGGAAGGCCGGGCTGCGCTCGAACATCACGGTGACCCGATCGCCCAGGCCGTCGGCCAGCGGGGTGGTATGGTCGATCTTCAGGTCCAGGAGGGTCCCCGGAATGAAGAAGTCGGTCGGCGGGAGCGGCTTCCCGTCCTGCGAGAGGGCGTCCGTGACCGGAAGCCCGGCCTCGTAGGCCAACGTCGTGGACGAGCCGATGGTGATGACGGAGCCTCCCCGCCGCACGAAGTCGAGGATCCTCGGCACCGTGGTCGCGACCGTGATCCTGCCCATCCGCCGGCGGTACTCGGCCGGGACGGCGGCCGTGTCCAGCGCGGGGCCCGCTCGCCCGTACCGACCCCTCCCGCTCGAGCGATCGGAGCTCGGGATCAGGCCGTCGGGGAAGACGAGAACGTCGTAGCGTGAGAGATCTCCATGATCGAGATCGGGGGGATACAGCACGTCGAAGTCGAACCCGAAGTCCTCGAAGATCATCCGGTCCCAGCCCGAGGGCATGGACCCGCCGTACACGTCGACCAACCCCACCTTCACGGGCCGCAGCGCCATGGCCGTGCCCGACGGACGGCGCGACACTCCGTAGAAGCTCAGGCCCTTCTCCTTGGCCAACGTCTCCACGGTGGCTCGATCCGTCTCGAGATAGAACGCGCCACGCCCGAAGTCGTGGGCGTCCTCGGACACCGGCGTCGTGTACCAGCTGACCTTCCCCCCGGCCGAGAGCACGCGGTTGACGGCCACGAACGCGTCGTTGAGATGGTCGACGAGAAAACCGGCCGCACCGTCGGCGGCGACGACCGTCCCGGCGGGCGGCGCGACGGTGTCGTCCGAGACCGCGACGAAGGGGCCGTCGAAAGCGTCGAGGACGCGGTCGAACCGGACGCCCATCTGTAAGGCGAGCGTCCAGCCGGTGGCGTCATACGGTGGAATGGGGGGGCCGCCCGGATACGCGAAGTCGTTGGGATAGTCCTGAGCCTCGAACATGTCGAGCACGTGGGGCCGGAACGCCTGGTCCGTCTTCACGACCCAGGATCCCGCGGGATAGCTCTTGCCGGCCACCTCGAACGTGGTCGTGGCCCGCTGCACCTCCACGCCGTTCTTCAGAAGCGCGTTGACGAATTTCGTGGCGGTGAGGAAGTCGCGCTGGTCCGACGGAATGATGAAGCCCCTGGGATCCCGATTCTCCGGCTTGCGGAGCCACTCGGTCCATTCGGCGCGCGTGCCCCGCCGGACGGCGGCCTCCGCCGCCGTGATCTCCGACGGCTTGATGGTCCACGAGTCTTGGCTGCCGGCCTGGATCGCGTCCTCGCCCATCTTCCAGATGTCGAAGAGGAGGTGGTCCTTGTTCCGCGAGGCGTAGTCCAGGACCGCGCGGTTCGCCGTGATCTCGTAGTCGATCGATTGCCGGAAGTGCCACGGACCCGGCTCCACCGGCAGCGGGATGTCGGCTCGCGGGAGCTGTTGCGCCGGCACGAAAGGGATCTCCTGCGGGGTCGGGTTGCCGATGGTCTCCGTGAGGAGGCCGATCATGTTGTGGAAGTATGGCGTCGTGCGCATGCCGCCGTTCCACCACGTGGAATAACTCGCGCCCGAGCGCATCGTCGTGCCGCCCTTCCCCTCCGCGATGAAGCGCTGGTGCATGGCCGAGCCCACCCGGTCCAGCCCGATGATGATGAGGGGGTCGAGGAAGTGGTTCGGGGGATCGCGGAACGGAGGGGCGAACATCACGGTGCCGGCCGGGCCGGTCTGGTGATGGTCGTACACGATCTGGGGGTACCACTCCCGGTACATGACCCGGTTCATATTCGTGGTCTCGGCCAGCGCCGACATGTAGAAGTCCCGATTGTCGTCGTGTCCGGCGTACTTCTGGTAGAGCACGGGCACGCCGGAGGTGGTGCGCTTCAGCGGATCTTGCTCGCGCATGTACCAGTCGGAGACGAGCTGCATCCCGTCCGGGTTGGCCGGGACCACCAGGAGAATGACGTCGTTCAGGAACCGGAGGGTCTCCGGGTCGGTGCGGTCGTTCATCTGGTAGACCAGCTCCGCGAGCTGTTGCGCGCCAAGCACCTCGGTGGCGTGCAGGCCCCCGTCCACCCAGACCACCGCCTTGCCCTCCTGCGAAAGACGGCGGGCCTCGGCTTCGTCCACACCTCTGGCGCGCGCGAGGCGCCGCGCGATGTCCCTATAGTGGTCCAGGTGCGCCAGGTTCTCCGCGGAGGAGATCACGGCCATGATCTGGGGCCGCCCTTCGGAGGTGAGCCCGATGGTATCGAGCATCATCCGGTCCGACTCCTTGGCCAGCCGGATCCAGTATCGATGGAGCTGAGCGTAGTCGACGAGGACGTAGTCGGCCCCGATCTCGTGGCCGAACTCTTCGCGCGGGGTCGTGACGCGATGTTGGGCTCGTGCCGGAGAGACCAGCCCGAGAATCAGCACGGCTGCGAGGATCGGAGACGCGTCGGATTTGCGCATGGGGGACGAACCTGTGAAAACATGGACGGAGCGGGCAGGCCGCGCTCATTCTCTGGCCCGGAAAGACGTGCGTCAACAACGGGACGGCCGGCGCCCGCTACACCTCGCCCCGCGAGCGTGGCTATCTTTCGCCTCCTGGCCCGATGGGAGCCGGGATGCGGCCTCGATCGGCCGCGAACGATCATTGAGAGCAAAGGAGCGATGGCAATGCCGGTCCGCACCGCACAGGCCGAGTGGAAGGGCGACCTTCCGACCGGAAAGGGCACGATGAAGAGCGAGACGGGAACCGTCGACGGCCAGTACTCGTTCTCGTCGCGCTTCGAGGAGGGCACCGGGACGAACCCTGAGGAGCTGATCGCCGCCGCCCACTCGGGCTGCTACTCGATGGCACTCTCCAACATCCTGGCGAAGGCCGGGCACACCCCCGACAGCGTGCGTACCACCGCGAGGGTCCACCTCGGTCAGATCGAAGGTGCCGCCGCCATCACCAAGATCGAGCTCATCTGCCGCGCCACCGTGCCGGGGCTGGATCAGGAGGGATTCCTCACCCACGCGAACGAGGCGAAGGTCGGCTGCCCGGTGTCGAAGGCGCTGGCGGCCACTCAGATCACGCTCGACGCGGCGCTGGAAGGCTGAGGTCGGAGGGCCGCGAGGGGGGCGCGCCGGCAGCACGCCCGCGTCCGCGCACCCGCTCCCATGAGGCTCGAGCCGTGGGACGGAGCTTGTGAGAGCTCCGGCCCGGGCCAATACTTGACCCAATCATGACGACCCTCTTGTGGATCCTCGTGGCCACCCTGGCCACGTCCTTCCTGTGCTCCATCCTCGAGGCCTCGTTCCTCTCCATCACTCACTCCTACATCGCCTTGATGCGTGAGCGCGGCGAGTGGGCGGGTGAATGGCTGGCCTCCGCGCAGAAGAAGATCGACGAGCCCATCGCGGCCATCCTGACGCTCAACACGATCGCCAACACCATGGGGGCGGCCCTGGGCGGGGCCGTGGCCGGACGGGTGTTCGGGTCGGCCTGGATGGCCGCCTTCTCGGCCGGGCTGACCTTCGCGGTCCTGATCTTCTCCGAGATCGTACCCAAGACGCTCGGGGCCACGTACTGGAAGGCGCTGGCGAAGCCCACGGCCTATGTGCTGCGCGTGCTCATCATCCTCACGAAGCCGCTCCTCGTGCCGCTGGGCGTTCTCGCGCGCCTCATCACGCCGTCCAGGGAGCGTCCCACGGTGAGCCGCGCCGAGCTCTCCGTCCTCGCGGAGATCGGGCGTCGGGAGGGCACGCTCGACGAAGACGAATGGCAGGTCGTGAGCAACGTCATCCGGCTCGACGAGGTGAGCGTGGGTGAGGTCATGACACCGCGCACGGACATGGTGGCGGTGCCTCACGACGCCTCCCTGCAGGAGGCCAAGGAGCTCATGATCGACCAAGGCCACCTTCGCCTCCCCGTCTACGAAGAGACGCTCGACCGCATCGTCGGCATCGTGGTGGCTCGGGATCTGTGGCGCGCCGACCGGGACGGAATCGAGTCGGTGCGCGACGTCGTGCGACCGGTTCCGTTCGCTCCGTCCTCGAAGCCGGTCGAGGACCTGATCCCCGAGATGCGCCGCGAGCGCACCAAGATGGCGATCGTCGTAGACGAGTTCGGAGGAACGGCAGGGCTCGTGACCCTGGAAGATCTCATCGAGGAGATCATCGGCGAGATCCAGGACGAGCACGAGATCGACGAGCCGCAGGACTTCCAGGAGCTTCCAGGTGGGCGCGTCCGCGTCTGGGGAGGCGTGCCCTTGAGGGAGGCCTCCGTGCGGCTGGGCATGAAGCCGACCGAGGACGAGGAGGAAGGCTACGACAGCCTCGGCGGATTCGTGTTCGGGCGTCTCAACAGGATTCCGGTGGTGGGCGACCAGGTCGGCGTGGGGAGCGGGACGCTGCGCGTGACCCGCATGCGCGGCCGCCGTGTCGAGTACATGGTCTTCTCACCCGGTGCGCCGTCGGAGCGGGACTCCGCCTGACGGCGGCGGCCGGGCCTCGCGTGGCGCTCCGGAGCAGCCTCGCCCTGCGGTCCAGGGCGGCCTACCTGGCGGCCGGAGGCGACCCTTGTCGGCTGCCGAGCTCGCCTAGCCGCTCAGCTCTTCGCTCGCGGGCTCCCCGGGCGCCGGATCGTCCACGGCCGCCTCGCCCGGTGCCACCGCGAGTCGCGCGCGTCTCTCCTCCTGCTCCTCCATCCAGAACGAAAAGGCCAGGAGAATCGCCCCACAGGTGATGGCCGTGTCGGCCATGTTGAAGATCGGGAAATTCCAGAAGCCGAGGTTGATGGGGCCGATGAAGTCGATGACGCCGCGGCTCCACCGCAGCCGGTCGTAGAGATTGCCCACGGCACCCGATACCACCAGCGAGATCGCCAGCAGGCGCAGTCGGTCGCTCGGCGACGTCTGCCGAAAAAGCACCGCGAGCAGGATGAGCGCCAGGATCGTCACGGGAACGAAGAACCACCGGGAGTCCTGCCCCAGATGGATGCCGAACGCCGCCCCCTTGTTGAAGGCGAGCGTGAGGGGAACGAGGCCGCCGAGAAGGTGGCGACTCTGCCCTCCCGCCAGGGCCGAAAGCGCCCACCGCTTGGTGACGAAGTCCAGGACCATCACCAGCGGGAACGTGACGAAGAAGATGCTCAGCTTGGGCCGCACTCGGCTCACCTCGTCGGGGACGTGATGGATGGGGGTGGATCGTCGTTCGCGGCAGTCTACGCACGGGAAGCCACGATCGTTCCCCGACCGCCGCGGCCACCCCGCGCAGACGACGCAGAATATCGCCCGGGAGAACGAATGGGTACGTGCGCGCGTTCCGGCACGGCCAGTCGCCGGAGCGGTTCGGGCGCCGGCTCCGACCCGTTGCCCGACCTCGGGATCGCCGGCATGTTGCCCGGTCTCGCCGGACACGTCCGCCGGATGCTCCGACGGGTGTCTCATGGATGGCGGCGGGCGTGCGCCCTCGCCGGGGGAGAACATCGAGGAAGGAGATCGTGCGATGCGGATGCAGCGTTCGGGGATCGCTTTGCTGGCCACGCTGTTCGCTGTCGGAGGCCTCACGGCCCAACAGGAGACCGGAAAGGTCACCTGGCCAGTGAAGGAGGCGTCTTCGGTGACCCACCACAGCGCGAAGGTCGGCGGTCAGACGATCGCCTACACGGCCACGGCGGCCACGTACGTGATTCGCGACGACGAAGGGGCGCCCAAGGCGACGTTCTTCTTCGTGGCGTACACGAAGGACGGCGTCGACGACCCCGCGACGCGCCCCGTCGCGTTCGTCTACAATGGCGGCCCCGGGTCGGCCTCGCTCTTCACGCACATGGGCATGGGGCCTCGTCGGGTGGTCCTGACCCCGGACGGGCACGGGATGCCCGCGCCCTACCGGATCGAAGACAACCGCGATTCCTACCTCGACGCGACGGACCTGGTGTTCATCGACGCGATCGGGACGGGCTACAGCCGCCCGGCTCCCGGTGAGGACCGTACGCAGTTCTACGGCACGATCCCGGACGCCGACTACTTCGCGGACTTCATCTACCAATACGTCACCCGGAACGAGCGGTGGGCCTCGCCCAAGTTCCTCATCGGCGAGAGCTACGGCACGACCCGTTCCGCCGAGCTCGCCGGCATCCTGCAGCAACGCCACCAGATGTACCTGAACGGGATCGTCCTGGTGTCCTCGGTGGCGTTCTCCAACTGGGGTGACGACGACCGGACCATCTACTTCCTGCCCACGTACGTCACGTCGGCGTGGTATCACCACCTGCTGCCCCCGGACCTGCAGGCGCTCACGGTCGATCAGGTGGCCGAGCGCGCGAGGGCGTTCGCGCACGGCGAATACGCCCAGGCGCTCGAGAAAGGCGACCAGCTCCCGGAAGCGGAGCGCCGAAAGGTCGTGAGCGACATGGCCCGCCTCACCGGGCTCTCGCAGGACTACATCGAGCAGGCGAACCTGCGCGTCAGCTCCCGGCGATGGTTCAAGGAGCTGATGCGCGACAAGCGCAGAACGGTCGGGCGGCTGGACTCGCGCTTCCTGGGCATGGACCGTGACGCTGCCGGAGAGAACTACGAGTACGACCCCAGCGAGGCGTCGTACGAGGGAGCCTTCGTCGCGACCTTCCAGGACTACGTGCGCCGGGAGCTCGGATGGAGCACCGAGCGTTACTACCGGGTGAGCGGAAACGTACGGCCGTGGGACCGGACGGGCGGAAGCGACGCGGGCGAGGTGCTGCGCTCGGCCATGACCGAGCAGTCGAACCTCAAGGTCCTGGTCGTGTGCGGCTACTACGATCTCGCCACACCGTTCAACGGCATCGAGGAGACCGTGTCGCACATGATGCTCGAGCCGGAGATCC
>CAZVYM010000050.1:0-27171 GCA_964630935.1 uncultured Gemmatimonadaceae bacterium
CCGCGAGTCCGGTGCGCATCTTGGACGCTCGACCGCAACCCTCTCGAGCGCTCGTCGTAGCACCTCGCCACGATCGCACGTAGATTCAAGTAGCCAAGTGTCGGTCCGGATGGGGGCCGGATCCGGCCCAGAACGGGGACGAAGAATGTATCCCGCCGAGCTGGGCACCCGAGACGGGTCGATGTGCGGATCGTTGCAGCGAAGTGGACGGCCGCACACACACGCTCGTGCCTGCCCCGTGGTTATAGTGTGCCCTTCGCACGTTCGACCCCTCGCACGTCCGGCCCCCACGGCCACTCCACTCCCTTACCGACCCATCGACCGCTCGGCTCCTCCCGGCACGAATCGGGCGGGGCCCGCGGCTCCCGAGCCCGCGCGGCGCGCGGCCCCTACGTGGCGCAAACTCGTGGCCGTCGCTCCGCCGCGGCTTGCCCGGCGCTCACCTCTGCCCGAGCCCGATATCGCTTTCCCCAGCGCACCGCTCTGGTGCACGTAGAGAAGGAGGTGACGAAATGACCGCCGGAGAGATCTGCTCGAAGCCGGTCCAGACCGTTCCACCCGACGCCACCGTCCTGGAGGCCGCCCAACGGATGGAGCGGCACGGGGTGGGCTCCCTGGTGGCCGTGGGACGTAAGGGCCCCGTGGAGGGCGTCATCACCGATCGAGACGTGGTCGTGCGATGGGCCGCGCACGGCGCATCACCCACCACGACCGTGAGGGACGTGATGACCCGAGGCATGATCGCCGTGTCGGAAAGCACCTCGGTCGAGCAGGCGCTTTCCGTGATGGCCCAGCGCGAGATACGACGCCTCGTCGTGACCAACGACTACGGAGACCTCGCGGGCGTTCTGGCGCTCGACGACGTCCTCGAAACCCTGACGCAAGAAACGGACGCGATCGCCCGGTTGCTCCACGGGCAGGTGCCGGCTTGATCACAGGAGGGCGGCCATGAGGTGGATCTACTCCTTCGGCTCGGGCACGGCGGAGGGAGGGCGCGACGATCGGGATCTGCTCGGCAGCAAAGGCGCCCAACTCGCCGAGATGACACGGATGGGACTGAACGTGCCCCCGGGCTTCACCATCACGACGGAGGCCTGTCGGGCCTATCTCTCCCGCGGAGAGCCTCCGCCGGACCTGTGGAACGAGCTCGACGCCGCGATCGCCCTCCTGGAGGACGGGACGGGGCGACGCTTCGGCGACACGGAAGAGGAGCCCCTGCTCGTGTCGGTACGGAGCGGAGCGGCGATCTCGATGCCGGGGATGATGGACACGATCCTGAACCTCGGCTCGAACGACGCTACGGCGAATGCGCTCGCGCGATCCTCGGACAACGACCGCTTCGCGTGGGACTGCTACCGGCGCTTCGTGCAGATGCACGGTGAGGTCGTGTGCGGCGTGGACCACGCGTGGTTCGAGGACGCTCTGGAAGAGTGCCGCCGGAGCCGCGGGGTGGCCGCGGACTCCGCCCTCCCCTGCGAGGACCTGGAGCGTCTCGTGGCCGACTTCAAGGCACATGTGGAGGAGGTCACGGGTCGCGCCTTTCCCTCCGATCCCGACGTCCAGCTGCGAGAGGCCGTCGCGGCGGTGTTCCGGTCCTGGGGAAACCCCCGCGCGCGCGAGTACCGGCGCGTGAACGGCATCCCAGAGAACCTCGGGACGGGTGTCAACGTTCAGACGATGGTCTACGGGAACCGCGGCGTCGGGTCGGGAAGCGGAGTGGCGTTCACGAGAGATCCGGCCACGGGAGTTCCACGACCCTACGGCGAGTTCCTCGAAGACGCGCAGGGAGAAGACGTCGTCGCGGGCATCCGGGACCCGATCCCCCTCGAGGCCTTCGCGGATCGGTTCCCCGGTCCGGCCCGCGATCTCGAAGAGGTGCGCGCCACCCTGGAGCGGCACTACAAGGACATGCAGGACCTGGAGTTCACGGTGGACCGGGGAGAGCTCTTCGTCCTGCAGACACGCACCGGCAAGAGGACCGGGCTGGCCGCGGTCAAGATCGCCACGGACATGGTGGACGAGGGCCTGATCGACCGCGACACGGCGCTCCTACGGGTCGAAGCGGACTCGCTCGAGCAGATCCTGCACCCGATGGTCGATCCCGAAGCCGACGTGCGTGAGCTCGGGCGAGGACTTCCGGCCTCACCCGGAGCGGCCGTCGGTCGGGCCGTCTTCACGTCGGACGAGGCACGGCGCCGGGCGGCGGACGGGGAGAAGGTGGTGCTGGTCCGGACCGAGACGTCGGCGGACGACTTTCCGGGCATGGTGGCGGCCGAGGGCATCCTCACCTCACGAGGCGGGATGACCTCACACGCCGCCGTCGTGGCACGCGGGATGGGCAAGTGCTGTGTCGCGGGGGCCTCGAACCTCCGGATCGACGAAGACGCCGGTACCCTCGTCGCGGGCATGATCGAGGTCCGGGAGGGCGACTGGCTCACGCTCGACGGCACGCTGGGGCGCGTGCTGCTCGGACAGGTACGCACCGTGTCACCCCGGCCGGGCGTCGAGTTCGCGCGCCTGCTGGGATGGGCCGATCAGGTGCGCCGTCTGCGGGTCCGAGCCAATGCAGACACGCCCGAGGATGCGGTCCGGGCTCGCAAGCTCGGAGCGGAGGGCATCGGGCTGTGCCGCACGGAGCACATGTTCTTCGCGGAGGATCGGCTGCAGACCGTGCGCGAGATGATCCTGGCCGCGGGCCCGGAGGAGAGACGGTCGGCCCTCGACCGTCTCCTGCCCATGCAACAGGGCGACTTCGAGGGGATCTTCCGGGCGATGGACGGCCTGCCGGTGACGATTCGACTCCTCGATCCTCCGCTCCACGAGTTCCTTCCCCGGGGCGCCGAGGAGATCGAGGAGTTCTCGAAGCGCACGGGACGAAAGGTCGAGGACGTGCTGTCCTCCGTGGAGTGCCACAGGGAGGACAACCCGATGCTCGGTCATCGAGGCGTCCGTCTGGCCATCACGATACCGGAGCTCGCGGAGATGCAGGTCCGGGCCATCTTCGGCGCGGCACTGAAGGTCGCCGGCGACGGTGTCCGGGTGGAGCCGGAGATCATGATCCCGGTGGTGATGACCTATCGCGAGCTCGTCGCCCAGAGAGAGATCGTGGTCCGCGTGTCCGAGGAGATGTTCGCAGCCCACGGAAGGAGGATCGACTTCCAGGTGGGAACGATGATCGAGCTTCCGCGCGCCGCCCTCACGGCCGCTGCGTTCGCCCCCCATGCCGACTTCTTCTCGTTCGGCACCAACGACCTGACGCAGACCACCCTCGGACTCTCGAGGGACGACGCGGGGACGTTCCTTCCTCAGTACCTCGAGGGAGGCTACCTACCGGCGGATCCGTTCCGCTCGATCGACACGGAGGGCGTGGGGCATCTGGTTCGCACCGCGGTACAGGAGGGCCGGGCGGCGAAGAAGGACCTGGGGCTCGGTGTCTGCGGCGAGCACGGGGGCGACCCCCGCTCGATCGAGTTCTTCCACGACGTCGGTCTGGATTACGTCTCGTGCTCCACGTTCCGCGTTCCCGTGGCTCGACTCGCCGCCGCCCAGGTGGCGCTGCGCCACAAGCCGCCCCGGGAAAGGGAGCTTGCCGCTCCTCCGGCGCCGCCGGAGCTCGTCGGCGCGGCAGGCTAACGGCTTCGAGCGTGAACGTCCGGTACCGAAGCGCGGTCACGGAGGACGGCGCCCCGACGCGGTGGCCGAGCGGCGCCCCGGCTCGAGCCGGGGCGCCGCGCTCGGCATCTCCGTGGAGCGCGGTCCGATACCCGCGCCTCGGTGACCCTGGCAGGGGCGGGACTCCACGTGCTAGTGTGGTAATCTGCTTGACGAACGACGCGCCTATGACGCGCGGACAGCCCTCTCGAAGACGGAGGAGTCCGCAAACACCAGGTTGTGACATGCTCCCCCGTCCCCTTTTGGCCGACACGTGAACGACGCGAGCTCGCGGCCCTGATGCCCGTGCGCGTGTTGCTCGTCGAAAACGACGCAGACCAGGCCGAACTGCTCGAGGAGACGCTCCTCTCCCTCGGGTACGAGGTCCTCGGCATTGCCGCGGACGCCTGGGAAGCCATCGAGATGGCGGGCCGGGAAGTCCCGGACGTGACCCTCGTCGACGTGAATTCCCCGGGGTGGCTGGAGGCGGGCGAGGAGATCGAGCGGACCCTCCGCGCCCCGCGGGTCATCCTCACGTCCGGCGTCGACGACCCCCGCCTCGGAGGCCCCGAGGAATCGGGGTACTTCGGGTACGTGACCCGGCCGTTCGACGGGCCCAAGCTCCGTGCGGCCATCGAGGTCGCCATCTTCCGTCATCGGTTGGAGGCGATCCTGCGCGAGGGGGAGAGCCGCTTCCAGGCGACCGTGAACGCGATGGCCGAGGCCATGGTCGTCACCGACCCGCACGGCATGATCACCTTCGTCAATCCCGCCGCCGAGGAGCTCGTGGGCGTTTCCGCGGACCGCTTGGTGGGCCGGGAAGCCGTCGGCGCGATCGAGCTGGTCAGCGAGCAGGCCAAGTCGTTCTCCAACCCCATCCCCGAGGCCCTGGCGAGCGGGGGAACCCAGGCTCTCCCCCCGGACTGCTGCGTGCGCACCGCCCGAGGGGATCTCGTTCCGGTCGACGGGAGTGTCTCGGTCGTCCGTGGCCGCGGCAGGGCCGTCCTGGGTACCGTGACCTCGCTGCGCAACACCACCGCGCAGCGGGAGGAGGAGCGACGCCTCAAGGCGAGCGAGGCGCACTACCGGAGGCTCTACAACGGGGACATCTGGGCCACTTTTTTCCTGGCCGAAGGTGGACGCATCCTCGAGTGCAGCGCCTCCTTCGCGGAGCTGCTCGGCGTCGGCTCCCGAGAGGGCATGCAGGGGCGCTCGATCCGGGAGTTCCTTCCGGTTCCGCTGGAATTCGACTACGTCTCCGCCGTTCTCAAGGACCGGGGAAGGGTCCTCCCCCATGAGCGCGCCCTGCGCCGTATCGACGGCGCCACGCTCCACGTGCTCATGTCGCTGGAATCGCTGAGCGACGGGATGGGCGCGGCGCTCGCCAGGGTCATGAACGTCACCGAACGAAGACGCCTGCAGGAGCAGAGCGAAGAGATCCGTAGGGCGGACGCCGTGGGACGACTGGCCGGCGGTACCGCGCACACGCTCGGCAACGTGTTCAGGGTCATCCTCGGCAGCGCCGAGCTCTTGGCGGAGGAATCGCTCGAGCCGTCTGCCGAGGAAGACCTCGGGCTCATCCGCGAAGCGGCCGAGAGAGGAGCGGCCAT
Organism: uncultured Gemmatimonadaceae bacterium; assembly: GCA_964630935.1. GTDB lineage: Bacteria > Gemmatimonadota > Gemmatimonadetes > Longimicrobiales > Gaopeijiaceae > SZUA-318. The sequence continues at coordinate 5,262 of CAZVYM010000050.1, forward strand.
GGTGAGAGACCTCCTCTCGGTGGGTCAGCGGCGGATGACGCGGGAGCGCGTCATCGAAGCATCGGTGGCCCTGCGCGAGATGCTGCCGATGATCTCCGAGCGGGCGGGACAGGGCGTGCTCACGCTGCTGCAGCTGCCCGCCAAACCGCTCTGGATGCGCGGAGATCCCGACCTTCTCGCCCAGGCGGTCGGGACCTTGGTGGACAACGGCCGGGAGGCGATGCCGCGGGGAGGGAGCATCTCCGTCGAGATCGCGCCGGTGACGGTCCGACCGGAGGACGCGGATTGGGCCGGCGGCTTGAAGTCCGGCGAATACGTGGGTGTGAGCGTGACGGACTCGGGCCAGGGCATGGAGGACGACGTCCGTCTTCAGTGCATCGAGCCGTTCTTCACGACCAAGCCCGGGCACGCGGGCGTCGGCCTCTCCGTGGCGTCCGGGATCACCCGCCAACAAGGGGGGTGGCTCACCGTGGCCTCGATCCCGAGAGAAGGCACCAAGGTCACAATCCATCTCCCCCGCGTCGGCGAGTCCGACGTCCCACTGGGCTGACCGAGGTCGAACCTCCGCGCGCCGCTCGTCCTCGCGCGTCACACCGCCGGACGCCTCCCGAGCGGAAGAATCGAAAACAAGAGCCTCGCGGGAAATTTGTCGGACTTCGGGGTACGCAGTTCTTGTCGTATCAACTATTGAAAATCAAAGCGAGGAGCTCCCGATGCAGAAGCTGCTGACGTACACGGCATCGCTGGCCTTGGCTTCAGGCGCGCTGCTGGCACCCCGCACCGCGCGGGCGCAGAACGTGAGCGAGACGGCCATGGCAGGCGATTACTCGGTGACCCTGAAGGTTCTGCCCGCCGAATCGTTCGAAGGCCCGAAGGCCGAGATGGTTCGTGACGGCGGGTCCAAGCCGAACACGATCTACGGCCCCGATCACCCGGACCGCCACCTCGTCGCGTTCGTCAAGAAGGACGGGGCTCCGGTCGAAAAGGGCGTCGTGAACATCGACTGGCGGCCCTCCGGAAGCGACACGTGGCACCCACTCCCCGTGGTGATCATGCACGTGAAGGGGAAGGGCGCCGCCACGACCCATTTCGGGAACAACGTGAACATGGCCCCCGGCAAGTACGACGCCCGCGTCACGGTGAACGGAGGCCCGCCCGCCATCTTCCACTTCACCCTCAAGGACCTGAAGCAAGGGCTGAGCTGACGGGACGGGACGCTCACCGGGCCTTCCACGTGTTGTTCGACGTGTCGGCGTCCATCCAGATCCCTCCGTCCACGCTCACGGACTGGAGGGTTCGGGCCGTACGCACCGAAACGGTCGCCTGCCGAGGATGCGACTCCCAGATCGCCGGCGTCTCGTGGAGGGTATCGGTGGAGCCGTCCCCGTAGTGGAGATCCAGGTCGAACGGCGCGTCCATGCCCCCCAAGTTCCCGATGGCGACCTCGTATCCGCCGGGGCTCTTCTCGAGCCCGTCCAGGGATAGGTCGATGTAGCCGTCGGTGAAGTACCAGTTGCGCCAGAACCAGCTCAGGTCCTTGCCGGACACGTCGTTGAACGTGTAGAAGAAATCCCACGGAGTCGGATGCTTCCCGTGCCAGCGATCCATGTAGGCGTGCAGGCACTTGGCGAACAGGTCGTCGCCCAGCAGATCCTTCATCGCGAGATAGCCGAGCGCGGCCTTTCCGTAGGCGTTGTCGCCGTACGAGATGCCCGTGAGGGCGTCGGCCGGCGTGATGATCGGCAAATCCGCGAGCGGTGACGAATCGTGGATCCACCGGTCTACCCGGAATCGCCGGAAGAACGCGTCCTCCCTCGGCTTGCCGAGGTCGGCCACGTTGATGAGGTACTCGAACGTCGTCGCCCAGCCCTCGTCCATGAAGGCGTAACGGGTCTCGTCGATGCCCATGTAGAAGGGCATGTACGTATGGGCGATCTCGTGCTCGGCCACCAACCGCGACATGACCGTGTCCGGGTAGGACCCGTCGTTGGCCATCATCGGATACTCCATCCCCGCGCCGCCCTGGAAGATCGTCGTCTTCTCGTAGGGGTACGGCACCCCCGGCCAGTTGCGCGACAGCCACGAAAGCGAGTGTCGACCGAACCGCACCATCGCGTGGAAATCGGAGGCCGTGTCGTTGTACGCGGCCTGGACGCTCGCCCGCCGGTGCGTGGAGGGATCGACGACCACGCTGGCCGCGTCCCAGTCGTAGTGATCGCTCAGGCCGAAGGCCATATCGGGCACGTTCCGGGCGGTGAAGTGCCAGACGTTGAGGGGATTCCTCTTCGTCACCACGCGGCGCGCCATCTCGCTCTCGGTGGCCACGTGGACCGTCTCGTCGGACGAGAGGGAGGTCTGGAAGCGCTTCAGGTACTCGGGCTGCAGCACGTCCTCCGGATCCTCGAGCGTGCCGGTGCCCCACACGACGAAGTCCGGCGGCACCTGCACCGAGACGTCGTAGTCGTTGAAGTCGCTGTAGAACTCGTGGCCCGTGTGCTCCATCGTGTCCCACCCGTTGGTGTCGTCGTAGACGGCGACCCGCGGGTAGAAGTAGGCCAGGAAATAGGTGGTGGAGTCGACCATGCCCTCGCGGCCGGAGCGCTGCGAGACCTCGTAGTGCCACTCGAATCCGAGCCGCACCGAGTCACCGGGCGGGAGCGGTGTCGGGAGCCTCACCGGCTCCTGCGTGAAATAGCGAGGATTGTCGTCCCACCGCATCGCCTGCCCATCCACGGTGAACCCGTCGACCTTTACCCCGGAAGTCAGGAACTCCTTGGACGTACCCGCGCCCCGCGCCGCACCCGGGCGATGGTAGTTCTGGAACAGCTTGATGACCAGAAAGGGCAGCGAATCCGGGCTGTTGTTCACGTACGTGATCCGCTCCGTGCCGGACACGCGCCGGTCGGGGGGCATGACGGTGAGCGTCATCGTGTAGCGGCCGCGGTTCTGCCAATACGCGGAGCCGGGCCGACCGTCAAGGGTCCGCGTGCCCGCGGAGACCGCGTTCCTCACGTTACGAGGCATGTAGAGAGGCGTCCCCGCGGGCGCGGAGAGGAACGGGAGGCACGCCAGCGCCAGCCACGGCTTGGCGGCGAGGGGCCGGATCGCGTTGAGCAATGGATGGGTCATCGTAGATTCCAGATGGGAGCATTCGAGAGAACCAACAGTAGTGGGCGCTGCCGGGGCCGCCAACGGTTGCACGGCGTCGCCCGGCGTCCAGGCTTCAGCGATGGATAACGGACCCGTTCCGCCGGGCATCACCTTCCTCGACCACACTGCGGACGTCGGCGTGCGGGTCGAGGCGCGCACCCTGCCGGAGCTCTTCACCAGGGCGGCCGTCGGCATGTGCTGGGTCCTCGAGGAGTCGGCGGGAGCCGACGGCTCACTCTGCGCTCCGGACGAGGAGACGCCACTCTTCCGGGAGACCGACAGCGGGAGCGGAGCGCCCTCCCCTTCCGCAGGGTCGCTTCCCACGCGACGCGTGACGCTGGGCGCAGCCGATCTCCCTTCCCTGCTCCGGGCATGGCTTCGCGAGATCCTCTATTGGCACGAGACGGAGGGCGTCACGTTCCGGGATGCCCGCTTCCGGAGTCTGACCGAGACCAGCCTCGAAGCGGACGTCGTCCTGTTACGCGAGCCCGTCGAGCCCGTACGGGAGATCAAGGGCGTGACGCTGCACGGGCTCAGCACGGAGCGCAGCGGAGACGGTTGGCTGGGGCGGATCATCTTCGACGTCTGACCGCCGAGCGTCACCCGGGAACCGGACGCCGCGGTCCGCCCGGCGCACCGGTCTCGTCGGGTGAAGCAGGTCCGCCGAGGGAAGCGGGTCCGCCCGCGAAGGAGCGCACTCCATGAGCAAGACCGAGCCGCGGCTCGAGATCAGCAGGCTGGACGAATTCCGGTGGCTCATCCCCCGACAGGGGAAGATGCGCGTGGACGGCCTGATCTACGCGGACCGTGGGCTCATGGAGGACATCCGCGGCGACGAGGCGGCCCAGCAGGTGGCCAACGTGGCGATGCTCCCCGGCATCGTGGGACGCTCGATCGGGATGCCGGACATCCACTGGGGCTACGGGTTCGCCATCGGAGGCGTGGCCGCGTTCGACGCCGAGCGGGGCGGCGTGATCTCGCCGGGGGGAGTGGGCTACGATATCAACTGCGGCGTGAGGCTCCTGAGGTCCCACCTTGACGTGAGCGAGGTCCGCACCCGCATGAAGGCGCTCATGGACGAGCTCTTCCATACGATCCCGGCCGGCGTGGGCCGGGGCTACGAGAAGTTCGTGCTCCGTCCGACCGACATCCGCAGGATCCTGACCCGTGGGGCGCGCTGGGCCGTCGAGGAGGGCTTCGGCAGACGGGAGGACCTCGAGCGCATCGAGAGCGGCGGCGCGCTCGACGGCGCGGATCCCGAGCAGGTGAGCGCGCGGGCGATCCAGCGTGGCCGCGACCAGGTCGGCACGGTCGGCAGCGGTAACCACTTCATCGAGGTGGGCTGGGTCGACGAGGTCTACGACGCCTCCGCCGCCCACGTGCTCGGTCTCGACCCGGGCACCGTGACCGTGTTCATCCACTCGGGCTCAAGAGGGCTCGGATACCAGGTGTGCGACGACTACCTGGACGTCATGCTCGAGGCCTCCGGCCGTTACGGCATCGACCTCCCCGACCGTCAGCTCGCGTGTGCGCCGCTGGACTCGCCGGAGGCGCTTCGGTATCTCGGCGCGATGCGTGCCGCGGCCAATTTCGCGTTCGCGAATCGTCAGATGATGGCGCACCGTGTGCGCGAGGCCTTCGAGAGGGTCTTCCGCGGCTCGGAGGAAGCGCTGGGGCTCGAGCTCGTCTACGACGTCTCGCACAACAACGCCAAGTTCGAGCGCCATGTGGTCGATGGCTCGGAGCGGGAGCTTTGCGTCCATCGCAAGGGCGCCACACGCGCGTTCCCACCCGGCCATCCGGAGCTGGGCGAGCGCTTTCGGGCGTTGGGCCAGCCCGTGCTCATCCCGGGAGACATGGGACGCTACTCCTTCGTGCTCCTGGGCACGCAGGGCGCGTACGACGAGACGTTCGGGTCCACCTGCCACGGCGCCGGTCGGCGCATGAGCCGCCGTCAGGCCAAACGCGAGACGCGCGGCCGCGACCTGCAGAGGGAGTTCGGCGAGCAGGGCATCGAGGTGCGCGCCTCCTCCGGCGGGACCGTGGCGGAGGAGGTCCCGGAAGCCTACAAGGACGTGGCCGCCGTCGTGGACGTGGTCGACCGGGCCGGCATCGGCCGGAAGGTCGCGCGCCTCAGGCCGCTCGGGGTGCTGAAGGGCTGAGGGGGGCCGGGACGAGGATCCGCCGCCAACCGTGACCGACCCACCTCGCGGCCGCGGGCCCTACGTCACCGCTTCGGCAGCATGAGCCCGGCCAGGACACCGGCGTGATCCGAGAGCCACAGCCCCTCCGGCGTGCGGTCCGACGGTTGCGTGTCGAGGACGTCGACCCTCATGGAGCCGCTCACCTTCCCGCTCCTCGAGCGGTTCCGTGCATCCCGAACCAACACGAAGTCGATTCGCTGGTCGAACCGTGCGGGCCAGGGATCCCGGAGATTCTCGTCGTGACAACAGGTCAGGCCCTGATCGTGACTGCTGCCCCCGGCCTGTTCCCACGCGTCGGTGAAGCCCCCGTCCACGAGGGTCTGGTACGTCGGGGTCCACGCGGGGTCGCCGGGGCCGCCGGACGCGTCGGAGTTGAGGTCGCCGGTGAGGACGGTCACGCCATCCAGCCCGGCGGTGACGCTGTTCAGCAGCTCGGCCACCTCGGCCGCCTGCACTTGCGGAGCCGACTGCGTTTCCAGGTGGGTCACCACCAGGTGGTACGGCACCCCTCTCCGCTCGGTGTCGACACGGATCCACCCCCGAGTGACGGTAACGCCGGGAGCCAGCGGGATGTCCGCCGTGTAGGTGCCGTCCGTCGTGGCCCTCACGTCCATGTCGGTGCGGCGAAGCACCGCGATGCGGTCGGTCGCCATCAGCGCCTTCGTGACCTTGCCCGTCGTGAAGTCGACGGCCATGGGGAGGGTCACCGAGGTGTTGGACTTCGCCTGGACGAGCTCGTAGGGCAGCCCGCGACGCTGGATCTCGCCCATGATGGACGCGAGGAGATCGGCGCCGTCGAGGACCTGGCCGGTCGTGGCGTCCACCACCGCCATCTGGAAGACCTCCTCGAGGGCGACGAAGTCGGGTCGGTGGTTCGCGATCTCGTCGACGAGGGCGGCCATGCGCTCAGGCACGCGGCTGTCCTTCACCTGTCCCCAGAACGTGTTCGTGGTAGCGAGGAGCAGGGGGATGTCGCTCAGGTCGATGTTGAAGAGGGGGTCGGTGTCGCCGCCCAGATAGGCGTTCTGCTGGTAGACGGTGAACGCCTCCCCTTCCAGCCCGGAAGCGAATCGGGCGTCCGCGGTGGTGACCTGATGGGAGGTCGGGGTGAGCGGCTGGGTCCCGTCCGTGCATCCGGCGAGACCGGCGAGTAGGAGCGCTGCGGCGGCGGTACCTGCTCGGAGGAAGGTGCGATTGGACATGGTGCGTCTCCGGTCGGGGGTATTCGTCTGCCTTGGGAGGGCTACAGGCAAGATTGTCCCGAGACGCGGGCGCCTCCCTGAGCAACTCTACGTAGTGCTGGGGGCAACAAGACGTAGAAGCCGGATCGGGGGCGGGCGTTGTCGCACCCGGGCCGGGAAGACGGCGTATCCGAGCAAGACGATACGGGGCGACCCGTGCGGGCCACCCCGGTCGTCACGTCACCTCATGTCACCTCGCGCTCGGCCCGACCTCCAGGGTCACTTCGTGGGCACCCTCACCAGAAGATGGGCGTCGTGATCGAGGGTGAAGGTCGAGGTGTCCAGGTCCAGGCCGTCCTTGGGGGTCAAGAAGACCTGGATGCTGGGATCGCCCAGCGTGAGGGCGGGCGGGATCACCAGGGTCGTCTCCCGCCCGGCGGGCGCCACCCCGAGGCGGGTGTCGAACGGACCGTGCTGCAGAGACACCATCAGGTTTTGATTGCTCGGGTTCTGCACCGTCAGGGTGGTGGTGCCTTTGCCGGGATTGGGGATCGTCGCGGGCGGCGGCGGCGGGATGTACCCGTCGTTCGTCGTGGGTACGTAGACGTCGAGGTTCTTTCCCTTCTGGAACGTCAGGTCCTGCACACCCAGGTCCTCGCCGTTCGCCGGGTGCACCATGATCCCGATCTCGTCGCCATCCAGGAGGTACGGCGGGAGCGCCAGAGTGGCCTCACTGTGGGGGGCCACCGTTCCCAGCGGGACGTTTCCGGAGGCGGTCTGATCCTGGTTCAAGTAGACCGTGACCGGAACTGCGCGCGTGTTGTCCACGGTTACGGTGCTGGAATGCTTCTCGGCTGCACGCGCATGCGCCGAACCGGAAGGGACGAACGCCACCATCGACACCAGGCCCCCAACCATCATGAGGCCCTTTATTATCGTCTTCACGGAATTCTCCTCGTTGAAAGGACTACCGTACGGACGACTCATCACGCATCGAGCGTGCCAAGGACGGGCGGCCGAAAGTCGAGCGATTCCGGGGTGTGTCGGCACTGCCGAACCGCGGGCAGTGGCTTATTTGAGCCAGTGTTGGCTGAAGGGCACCAGTCGGCCTCGGCTCCAGGGCCTCCGAACCGCGGCCCACCTGGTCGCGTGCCTCGGCCCGACAGGGCGGTTGCACTTCCCCTCCTCTCCGGGCGATTGTTGTCATGGCAATTGTTGAACGTTGCTACGATCGCTGCAGCTCACCGTCGAGTGGGTGGTCCATGGAAAGCGGGGGGAGCCAATGGCGGGCAAGACACAAGACATATCCAGGTCCGTGGGAGCGAACGCCGTGAATCACCCCGGAGACGTCGCGGTCGTCCAAGACCTGCTGGATACCGTTCCCGCACGTCTCGGAGGACCGTCGAAGCTCCTCAAAGTCGATGGCGTCTCGGGTCCGAAGACCCTCCATGCGATCCGTGAATTCCAGCGTCGCGGGTTGGGCTTCCATTGGCCGGACGGGCGGGTGGATCCGGGGGGCAAGACGATTCGTCACCTTCAGGAAACGGCGGGGAAGAACGGCGATACCGTCTTCAGAATCACGCGCTGCGAGCTGCGTGATCGACCCGAGCCGCGGACCTTCCAGACCATGGACACCTTCTACAGAATCCGAGGTGACCGGAGTGGTCGTACGGGCATCTATTGGTTCGCGACGCCGGGAGCACGGCTCGCCGACCCTCATGGGGCGCTGATGAAGCTGGGATCGCGGCCCGAGGAGGAGATGCAGCGATTCACATCATCGACCCCTCACAGCATCGCGGGATTCCAATCACATCGGGCGCTCCATTCCGAGCGCTCGCCGGACAGCGAGCACGCGATCGCGGCCATCTCGCTCGTGATCAGTGACCTCCAGGTGATCCACGTCCGGCATCGGTGGATCGATCCCACCACGACGCCAGGCATCGCCTACAGTCCCCACGGATGGTTCACATTCATCGAGGAGATCTTCTGAGCCGCGGCCTGCCGCGCGACTCAGCCCGACCTGCCGGTTGCTCGTCCTGTCCTTCAGCCGGCGATCAGCCATTTGCCATGAGTGAAGATCGGAGGCGGAAATGAACAGACGGTGGACCATGGTTCTCGCGTGCCTGCCGGCGTTGGCAGCCGCGCTCACGACCCCGGCTGCGGCACAGGACATCAGCGGGAGCCACGACAGCCCTCTCGTTTCGCGTTACGCGGGCTCGCGGATCATCGGTTACGTACACAGCGACTATGGCGAGCTGACGCTCGGGCTCGGCAAGCAGGTCCACGGCCCCAAGTACGCGGAGAGTCGCCATGCGGAGGGGGAGCTCACCCGGATCATCTACGTGAACCCCGCCAACACATCCTCGCTGCAGGTCTTCCGGAACTACCAGCAGGCGCTCGCCAAGGCCGGATTCAGGACGCTCTTCACCTGCTCGGGATCCGAGTGTGGGCCGCTGTTCCACCAGGTCGTCTACCCGCAAGCGGAGGAGATTCACGACTCCCAGGAGAGCGAATTCGCGTTCGCGGGAGTCGAGAACCAGCGTTACCTGGCGGCCGAGCTCGATGGCTCGGGGGGAACCGCCTACGTCGCCCTCTTCGTGGCCCGGGACACGAACGACGGCGGTGTGTACCAAGGCTCCGGCCGCGGCATGACCCTGCTGGAGGTCGTGCGAAGCAAGAGCATGCAGAGCGGCCTGGTAACGGTGAATGCCGCCGCGATGGCCCGTAGCATCGCCAGCAGCGGACACGTCGCGCTCTACGGCATTTATTTCGATACCGACAAGTCGGCGATCGAGCCGAAGTCGAAAGCCACGCTCGACCAGATGGCCGAGCTGCTCAAGAGCCATCCCGGTCTCAAGGTCTTCGTCGTCGGCCACACCGACAACGCCGGCTCGCTCGCCCACAACATGGACCTCTCCAAGCGCCGCGCGGACGCCGTCGTCCGGGCACTGGAGCGAGAGTACGGCATTGCGGCCGCTCGCCTGATTCCCGAAGGTGTCGGCCCGCTGGCCCCGGTCGCCTCGAACGACACGAGCGCCGGCCGGGCCAAGAATCGGCGTGTGGAATTGGTGGCACAATAGCCCGGCGGCCGGTGGGTGTCGGCGGCCGATGGGCGGCCGGCGGACATGGCGCCCTGCCATCCGCCGCGGTAAGCTTGGCCCATGCCCATGCCGACCCTCCGCTCAGCCCTCCTCGCGGCGTTGATCGCGACCACCGCGTGTACCGCCCCGTCGCCTGACACGGAGGGCGGCCCCGCCGCTCCCGCCGAGCGCGCCATCGACCGCGACCTGATGGACGTCACCGTCCCGCGGCTCGAGCGACTCTACGCCGAGCACGAATACACGGTCACCCAGGTCGTGCAGTGGCACCTGGACCGGATCGACCGTTACAACGGCGTCTACGGTGCCATCGAGACGGTCCTGCGGGCGTCGGCGCTGGCCGAGGCGGCTCGCCTGGATGCCGAGGCGAAGGGCGGCGCGCCCGCGGCACGCGGACCCCTCTGGGGCGTGCCCATCGTCATCAAAGCGAACACCAGCGTGAAGGGCGAGATCACGACGGCCGGATGGGCCGGCTTCACCAAGCCCGGCGTCGACCTCCTGGCCCCGGCGGATGCGACCATCGTCGAGAAATTCCGCGCGGCGGGGGCGATCGTCATCGGGCTCGCGAACATGCCGGACCTCGCGAACAGCGACACCAACCGAAGCTCGTCCTTCGGGCGTACCGGCAACGCCTACGACGTCCGCTTCTCGCCCGGGGGATCCTCGGGAGGCGTGGTCACCGCGGTGGCCGCGAACATGGCCGTCCTGGGCAACGGGACCGACACCGGGAACTCGATCCGTATGCCCGTCGCCACGAGCGCGCTGGTCGGGGTCTACCCTACACGCGGGCTCGTGAGCATCGCGGGAATCGCCCCGCTCGACTGGCTCCTCGACAACACCGGTCCCATCGCCCGCGACGTGACCGATGCGGCCATCGCCCTCTCCGTGATGGAAGGCGCGGACAGCCTCGACGCGCGTACCCTGCCGGTGGCGGACTCGCTACGCGGGAAGCGGTACGAGACGACGCTCGATGCCAGGTCTCTCCGAGGCAAACGCTTCGGCGTCCCCAAGTTCATCATGGAGGGGGACGGAGTCCCGTTCCACGGCATCCCCTACGACGTCCCGGAGGCCACCGCCGAGGATCTGCGTGAAGCGGCGAGGGTGCCGCTCCGCCCCGAGACGCGCGAGATGTTCGAGAAAGCCCTCGACGCCCTTCGCCAGGCGGGTGCGGAGATCGTCGCCACCCCCGACGTTCTGCCGGCGGGCTTCGCCAGGATGGCGAGCCGCGTTGCCACGTACGCCTACATGCGCGACGGGACCGACCGCTTCCTCGCGCACTTCGGCCCGGCGCAGTACCACTCCGCGGCCGAGTACCTGCACGTGGCCGGGCAACCTCTGTACGCGTCGTCGATCGGCACCGAGGACTGGTTCCGCAACCTGGGGGGCGTGCACATCGAGCAGCGCGCCCTCGACACCGACCCCGAGGCGGAGCGGATGTACCTGGGGCCGCGTCGCGCGATGCTGGACGAGTACATGGCGACGCTCGATCGACTGGGGCTCGACGGTTTCGTCTATCCGGCCATCCAGATGCCGCCGCCCGACGAGACCATGCCGCAGGACGGCCGGCTGAGCGCGGGGCCGCATTCGGCGACGAGCTGGGTGAACATGATCGGCGTCCCCGCGGTGGTGGTCCCGGCCGGCTTCTACGCCAGCGGGCTCCCGTTCGGCCTCGAGATCTCCATGCGCCCCTGGAGCGACGCCCAACTCCTCTCGGTGGCCTATGCCTGGGAGCAGGCGACGCACCTCAGAAAGCCGCCCTTGCTGGTGCAGAAGGGCCTGTTGCCGGTGACGCCTGCGCGGGAGGGACGGGGGCGGTAGGAGGCCGCGTGGCCGCAGCATTGTCGTGGCGAGGCTCCCCGCGGGTCTGCCCCGTCTGTGACGCCCCCGACGCCGAGCTTCTGACGGTGACGGCCGCCCATCTGGCCCCGGATGAAGGGAAGCGTTTCGAATGGGGGCGTTGTACCACCTGCGGGCTGGTGTACCTCCTGAACCCGCCCGGCACGGAGGAGCTGAGGCAGTACTACGGAGCCTTGTATCTGCCCCACCGAGGTCCCGAAGCGTGGGGCCGATGGGCTCCCCTCGTACGGTGGGCCGAGAGGTCCAGAGACCGAAGGCGGGTGGGATGGGCCCTGCGGTCCCTCTCCGGTCGGAGAGCCTTCTCGGGGGAAGAGATCTCGGCCCTGGACGTAGGCTGCGGTCGCCCCACCTTCCTTCGGGCCTTGAGCCGGGCGACCGGGTGGCGTGTGACCGGAGTAGATTCGAGTGACGCCGGCTGGCGGGACGGTGGGCCGGGCACTTGGGCCGGTTTGGACCTCAGGACGGGAGGGGTCGAGGACGTCGGCTTGGCTCCAGGCTCGTTTCAAGTCACGACCCTCTGGCACGTGCTGGAGCACGTCCGCGAGCCCCGCTCGCTTCTGAGCGCCCTCCATCGCCTGGCGCGTCCGGGTGGGACCCTCATCGTCGAAGTGCCCGACCACGCCTCCCTGTCCCGCGCTGTCCAGAAAGAGCACTGGATCGGGTACGATTCGCCTCGGCACGCGGTGGTCTATGAGCCCGCGACGCTTTCCAGCATCCTGACGCAGAGCGGCTGGAGGGTGGAGGGGTTGAAGCGATACGGAACCATGGATCCCTGGGTCCTCTGGTGGCTGGGGCGGCAGAATGCTCGGGGACGGGACCTGGGAGGCTCCCTGGAAGGCGCGTTTCTACCCTTCGTGGTGGGCAAGACCCTCGCCCTGCCCTTGGCGGCCCTCCGCCGTTGGATCCCCCTGGGGGTCATGACCGCGGTGGCCCGGCGATCTTCCTGAGGGAGGATGCCGTGGTTGCGGCGGCGGGCGATCGTGCCGCCATGCGTTCTCGCGGGCGCCGCGCTCTTCCTCACCGTTCCGACCCGCCCACTCTTGCGCGCGTTGGTGCGCGACTCGGCCAACCTGACCCGACGGTTTGTCCGCTTCGGACGAGATGGCCGAGGCCGAACGCTTCCGGCGAGCCACCTCGGATCCATGTAATCACATGCGGCAGAAGAGATTACGAGATACGGACGAGCGCGGTCCGACCCTTGCCTCTCGGGAAGGTGTGTCGAAGTAGGCAGGGCATGCGCTTCCGGATCCCGTCGGGAGCGGAAGCTCGGATACCCGTCCCCCCAAACACGAAGAATGACCCTCCTTGTCTGACCCCATTCCTGCCGCGGAGCCCCGGCGCTCGCGGGCGGCGGCCGCATCGGATCGGGCTCGACGTGTGCTCAACATCCTCGTCGCCCTCCTCCTCATCGTCGTCACTGCCCCCCTGATGGTCGTGGTGGCGGTGCTCGTCAGGTTGGGGTCACCCGGTCCCGCGATCTACAAGCAGCCACGGGTCGGGCTCGACCGACGCGGAGATCGCGGCGCGACCGGGACCCGCGAGCGCCGCAGGGGCGACCTGGGCGGACGCATCTTCACGATCTACAAGTTCCGCACCATGACCGTGGAGAGCGGACGCGCCGCGCAGAGATGGGCGACGAAGGGCGATCCGCGTGTCACGCGCCTGGGGAAGATCCTGCGGGCGACCCGGATCGACGAGCTGCCCCAGCTCTTCAACGTGCTGAAGGGCGACATGAACATCGTGGGCCCGCGCCCGGAGCAGCCCGAGATCTTCGCGGAGTTGCGCGAGTCGGTCGATTCCTACCACCAGCGGCAGAAGGTGCTGCCCGGCATCACGGGCTGGGCCCAGGTCAACCTCGGCTACGACACCAGCGTCGACGATGTGCGCAGGAAGGTCGAGCTCGACCTCGAGTACATCGGGAAGCGCTCGGCCGTCGAGGACCTGACGATCATGGCCAGGACCCTCCCCGTCATGGTGGGTCGCAAGGTGTGGACGGAGCCGATCTCCTTCGACCGCGGCCTGAGGTTCCTCACCCGATCCACAGAGAGCCGTCAGTCACGAAGTCCTGTCGTGTGACGAAGGACGGCTCCGACGTGGCCAGGAATACGACGACGGCCTGAGCCACGTTGGTCGGTGTGCGGAGGCACGTCGAGGCGATGCCTCGGGCGAGCTCGGGGTCGCCGCCCTGTCGGGGAGACCGATGGGCCTCGGGGGCTCGCCCCCGGGGCCTTCCCTGGCTACCCTTGAAGGCCTGCCCGCCACGTGGAGTCGTGACCCTCCCCGCCGCCCTTCGACGGAGACGTGTGTCATGAATCGCCACTCGCCGGCGCGTCGCGCCGCCCTCGGCCTCTTCGCCCTCCTGCTCGTCGCTCCCGCGGCGGCCCTCGCCCAGAGCGCTGCGGCGCCCGCGCCCGGCCGCTTCGACTTCGGGAAGATGTGGACCTTCGAGTACCCGCCGTCGGCATACTTCACCGAGACGTACGGCTTCGACGCGTCGCCTGAATGGTTCGCGAAGGCGCGCACGGCGGCGCTGCGGATCCCGGGCTGCTCCGCCTCCTTCGTGTCCGGCGACGGCCTGGTGGTGACGAACCACCACTGCGCCCGCGGCTCGGTGAGCGCGGTGACCCGGGAGGGCGAGCACCTCCTGGACGACGGATTCTATGCCGCCGGTATGGCCGACGAGCGCCGGATCCCCGGGTATTATGCCGACCAGCTCATTGCCGTGGAGGACGTGACCGACGAGATCTACGGGGCCGTGGACGCCGCCTCTCCGGACCAGCGCAACGAAGCCCGACGCTCCGCCGCCGCCGCGGTACAGAAGCGCCTACGCGACGCCCACCGGGGCTCCGACGAGATCCTCGTCCAGGTGGTTCCTCTTTACAACGGCGGACGCTACTCGGCGTATGTCTTCCGCCGCTTCCGAGACGTGCGGCTGGTGGCGGCCGCCGAGCTCGACATGGGGTTCTTCGGCGGTGACCCGGACAACTTCACCTATCCCCGATACGCGCTGGACTTCGCCTTCTACCGCGTCTACGACAGCAACGGCGAGCCGTACCATCCCGAGACATGGTTCAAGTGGGGCAACGGCGTGCACGAAGGGGACCCTGTGTTCGTCATCGGAAACCCCGGACCCACCAATCGCCTCCAGACGGTGGCGCAGCTGGAGTACCAGCGCGACGTCTACGTCCCCTACCGGAAGGCCTACTACGAGACCCGTCTCCAGGTCCTGCGGGACGCCTGGGCCGCGGATCCCGAGGTCGGTGAGAGGCTGGACCTGCGCAACCGTGCGTTCGGTCTCTCCAACTCCCTCAAGGCGTACACCGGGCGGCTGGCGGCCCTCCGTGACCCGGGAATCCTGGGTCTCAAGCGCGCCGCGGAAGAGGAGCTCGTAAAGGCCATCGCCGCCAAGCCCGACCTCCAGAGCCGCTATGGGTCGCTGATCTCGGAGATCGCGGCGCTCCAGGACCGCAAGCGAACCCTGGGCGGTGAAGCGGCGGCCTTCTACGGCCTGGCGAGCGCTTCCAACGGCTCACGCACGCTGGTCCGGGCCGCAATCGCGGCCTCCCTCCTGGACGCTCGGAGCGGCGGAACGCCTGCGGAGGCCCAGAAGGAGGCTCGCCGGCGGCTCCTCGACGTCGCGGACCATCCCGGCGACATGGAGGAGGAGCTGTTGCGCCTGCGCCTGGAGGACCTCCGGCGGAACCTCGGGGCGGGAGACCCGCTGGTGGAGCAGGCGCTCGAGGGACGGTCTCCGGAAGGAGCCGCCACGTCGCTCCTGGCTCGCTCGGTCCTTTCCACCCGGGCCGAGACGGAGGCGGCGCTGAACGCGGGCGGCATCCCCGCCGACGATCCCGCCGTAGCCCTCTCACGAGCGCTGTACCCGAGGGTCACGGCGTACGAGGCGGCCAACCGGGAGGTGAGCGAGCGGGAGGCCGAGCTGGCGGCGGACCTGGGCCGGGTCCGCTTCGAGGTGTACGGCACCGACGTGGCCCCCGACGCCACGTCCTCTCCCCGCATCACCGACGGCGTGGTGAAGAGCTACGAGTACAACGGCACGCTGGCTCCGACCCACACCACCTTCTACGGAGTCTACGACCGGTACTACGGTCACGACGGCAACGTGGAGTGGCGGCTACCCGAGCGGTGGGTGCCGGTGCCGGAAGGACTGGACCTGTCCACGCCGCTGAACTTCATCTCCACGGCGGACACCTACGGGGGCAACTCGGGTTCGCCGGCCGTGACGAAGGACCTGGAGCTGGTAGGACTGAACTTCGACCGCAACATCGAGGGGCTCTCGCGGGACTTCATCTACCTCCCGGAGCGCGGCCGCAACATCATGGTGGACGTGCGGGCCATCAAGGAGGCGTTGGCGAAGGTGTACCACGCCGACCGCATCGTGGAGGAGATCACCGCAGGGAAGGCAGTGCCGGCGAGACGCTGAAGGGCCGAGGACATCGGACGGGCGCTGAAGGGGCTGAAGGAGCCAAACGGGGCCGGCCCGGGCCCCTCGCCGGGGCTGGCTTCTACGACTCCTTCGCCTTCAGCTCCCGGTACTCGTCCTCCCAACCGTCAGGCCACGTCGGCTCGGGCATCGGGCCGAACTCGGTGGTCGCCGACCGGAGGATGTTGCGGTCGCCGTCCGTCCACCGTTGGTACCACGTGCAGTCCTCGAAGGAATCGCCGAGCGCCTCGAGCCGGTCTGCGAGCTGCTTCCGGTAGCCTTCCAGCCGCTCCCGATGCTCCGGCTCGCCGGCCAAGTTGTGCATCTGCCGGGGATCCTGGACGTTGTCGAAGAGCAGCTCCGCCGGTGCCTCCGGCCTCGGATGACGGTAGCGGGCATACGTGTAGCGCTCGTCGCGCAACGCGCGCCACTCGAACCCGTCGATCCAGAGATAGGTGTGCCCCATCCCCTGGAGGAGCGCGGCGGGGAGCTCGGGCCCTCCGTCTCCGGTCAGATGGCCGCTGCAGTCGGTCCCCTCGACGCCGTCGGGGATGGACAGATCCATCAGCCCGAGCAGCGTCGGCATGATGTCCGGCGAATGGAACGTGATGTCGCTCGTGCGACCCGCGGGGATGCGCCTCGGCCAGCGCACGACGAACGGCACGCGCACCGCCTCCTCGTAGAAGATCATCTTCTGGATGCGGCCGTGGCTCCCGAGCATCTCTCCGTGGTCGCTCGTGAACACGACGATGGTGTCGTCGGCGACCCCGGCGTCCTCGAGCGCCTTCACGAGTCTGCCCACGTCGCGGTCGACGCTCGTGATCATCGCGTAGTAGATGCGCTTCTCGCGCAGGAGGTCCTTCTCGAGCTCTGCGGGATGATCCCAAAGATCCCGGAACCGATCCATGTAGGGATCGGCGTGGTCGCTCCAGTTGGGCGGCAGCTGGATATCCGCATCGGCATACACGGCCACGTCTTCGGCGGGCACGTTGTCCGGAGTCCAGGGCGGATGGGGCGGCCCCAACGAGAGCACCATCGCGAATGGCGCCACGTCCCCGGCGTGGCGCTCGATGTACCGGATGGCCTGGTCGGTCTGACCATCCGGCTCGTAGACGCCCTCTCCGTAGCCGATCTTCTCCGGTGTGTCACGGTGGTAGTAGGACTGCTCGCCGTAGTAGATGTGATGGAAGTTGAAGCCAAGGAACGGGTCGTCGAACCCCAGACGGTGCGGGCCGGGCGGAACGAAGCTGTGCAGGACGTTGTCGTGGTCGCCGGCGTGGTTGGCGTAGAGGTGCCACTTGCCGATGTAGCAGCGCTGGTAGCCCGCATCGCGCAGGACGTGGCCCAGGCAGCGCTGGTTCGGGTTCAGCCGCAGCTCGTTGATCACCATGCCGGTGGACGAGGCATACTTCCCGGTCATCAGCGTCGCGCGGTACGGGGCGCACACGGGGGAGCTGGAGACGGCCTGTCTGAGCCAGGCTCCTTCCGACACCAACTTCTCGACGTTCGGCATGACGGCGGTCGCGTCGCCCGCGAAGCTGCAGTATGACGTGCCCAGCTCGTCGGAGATGATATAGACGAGGTTGGGTCTGCGCGGAGCCGCCCCCCCCGATCCGCGATCCCGGCACCCTGCCAGGGGCCCCAGAGCGAGCGCGCCCAGGCCCAAGGCGCTCGATCTGAGAAACTCCCTGCGATTCAGCGGCGGCATGGCGCATCTCCCGTGCTGACTGCGGCGTCGTGTGCCGAAGGCGATCCATCGGACGGTCAACGCAGGGGCAAGAGTACCTCCGCGAGCGGTGACGACGCAAAGACGAGAGAAGGAACGCCGGTCAGGTGTCGCCCCTGCCCCCGCCTCGTCTTCCGGGCCCGCCCCACCGTCCTCGGCGCGAAGGCTCGAGACCGGCCCGCACCGCGCGGAGCGTGGAGTCCAGGAGCTCTCCGCTGAAGCAGCCGAGCGTGTACGGATAGGTGCGTGTCATGTGGTAGGCATAAGCGTAGCGGCGGCCGTCGACGACCACGTCCTCCTTCCGGCCATGGCAGGCATCGAGGTCCCGGTCCGTGAGCTCGGCGCCGGTCCCGTCCCGCATGCCCAGGATCGGGAAGCCGTCGAGCGCCCATCCGACGAGCTGGTTGCCGTCGACGCCCGGGATGCATGGCGAGGCGCTGTGGTAGTGATACTGTGCGTTCGCCTGCGGGTGGCCGTCACAGTCGTCCTGGATCTCGTGCGCGGCTGCGTCCCGGCCGGCGTCGTCCAGCGCGCTGTAGAGCGCCACGCCGGTGACGGTGAACCCGATCATCCCCATGGGCAGACAGCTCGGCCGCGCCGCCACGACCGGACGGAGCGGGATCTCGAAGTCGAGATGCTGCGCTCCGACCCGGTTCGGATTCGTGTCGTAGCGGTACGCCGAGTCGCGTGGCGAGATGGGAAACGCTCCGGTGGGCTCGTGCATCGGCAGCCCATTCCCCTCGACCTCGACCGAATCGCCCGTTGGCTTCAGCAGGAGATCCGCTCCCGGCCAGAGCACGTGGCCGCTCACGTGCGGCTTCTCCGCCGGATCCCAGCTGTCGCCGTGGAACCACGGGCCATCGTGCCGGGCCCCGCCAACCCGGAAGGTGCTCCTGCATGAATAGACGTTGCCGGCTTCCGGGTGATCTGTGACGTGGCCGTCACCGAGCGGAAGGCTCTGTGCGGCCAGAACGGAAGGAGCGATCAGGGCGGCCGCGGCGCACACGAGCGGCCGACCGCGGAGGGGCAGACTCCGAGAGGTCATCGTCGGCATCCGTCGAAGAGGGCGTGGGCCGCCCCGGTGGGGACCCTGTCAGCCTGACGCCATGGACCGTGAATCCGTTAAGCGGTCCCCGTCCGATCGCGGAGCGAGCGCGGCCACTGTAGCTTGGCCCCGTCGCACCGACCTCTTCGACGGAGCTCACGATGTCGCGTTCGTCCATCCTCGCTCTGACCCTGAGCCTTCTTCCGGCCCAGATGTCCGCCCAGTCCACCCGCCTTCTCCACCAGCCCGACGTGAGCGAGCGGTACGTCGCGTTCGCCTACGCCAGCGACATCTGGATCGCGCCGCGCTCCGGGGGCGAAGCGCGACGCATCACGTCCTCGCCGACGGTCGAGAAGGACCCGCACTTCTCGCCGGACGGAAAGTGGCTCGCCTTCACCGGTGAGTACGGCGGCGGGGACGACGTCTACGTCGTGGCCGTGGCCGGCGGCGAGCCCAGACGGCTCACCTGGCACCCCGGACCGGACGACGTGCTCGGCTGGACGCCGGACGGCAAGAGCGTGGTCTTCGTCTCGACGCGCACCGGTGTGCCGGACGCGGAGCCGAAGCTCTGGGAGGTCTCGCTGGACGGCGGGCTCCCCACCCCACTGCTGGTCCCCCGTGCGCAGGCGGGAGCGATCTCGCCGGACGGGCAGTCGATCGCGTACCAGCTCGTGCGGCCGTGGGAGAGCGAGATGCGCAACTACCGCGGCGGCCAGAACCAGCCGATTCGCGTCCTGAACGTGAGCACGCACGCCATGGAGAAGCTGCCGTGGACGAACAGCCGGGACCAGCAGCCGGTCTGGCTCGGAAGCACGATCTACTTCATCTCGGACCGCGACTGGACGAACAACGTCTGGGCCTACGACACCGGGACGCGGGCGTTGAAGCAGATCACCCACTATTCGGATTACGAGGTCGAGAGCGTGGGTGCGGGCGCCGGCGCCGTGGTCTACGAGCAGGCGGGTGACATCCATCTCTACGACCCGCGCACCGGCAGCGACACGAAGCTCGCCATCCACGTCAGCGGGGACTTCCCGTGGGCCATGCCGCATGCCGCCGACGTGAGCAAGGACCTTACGAACCCACAGCTCTCGCCCACCGGCGTGCGGGCGCTCTTCGAGGCACGCGGGGACGTCTTCACCGTGCCGACCGACAAGGGCACGTGGCGGAACCTGACCCGCACCTCGGGCGTGGCGGACCGGGAGCCGGTCTGGTCTCCCGACGGGAAGAAGATCGCCTGGTTCAGCGATGCCGGAGGCGAGTACCGGCTGATGGTGGGAGGCCAGGACGGAACGACGCCGCCCAAGGCCTATCCGCTCGAGCAGCCGACGTTCTTCTACGCGCCGGAGTGGTCTCCGGACTCGAAGAAGATCCTCTTCACCGACGCCGAGATGAACCTGTGGGTGCTCGACCTTTCGTCGGGCAAGGAGACCCACCTGGACCAGGGCAACTACACCTGGCCCAACCGGGACATGGCGCCGTCCTGGTCGCCCGACTCCCGTTGGATCGCCTATACCAAGCGACTGCTCGGCTCCCAGTTCCACGCAGTCTTCGTCTACTCGGTGGCCGACGGAGCCGCGCGCCAGCTCACGGACGGCCTGTCGGACGTGATCGATCCCACCTGGGACAAGAGCGGCAAGTACCTGCTCTTTCTCGCCTCGACCGACTTCGCGCTCAACACGGGGTGGCTCGACATGAGCTCCTACGACCGCCCCGTGCGCAGAGGTGTCTACCTGACGGTGCTCTCCAAGGACGAGCCGTCCCCGCTCCTTCCGGAGACCGGCGACGAGGGGGCCGAGACGAAGCAGAAGAGTTCGGATTCCGCGAACGGGACGTCCGCATCGGACTCCGTGCACGTCCACATCGACTTCGACGGGATCACGCAGCGGATCCTGGCGCTCGACGTCCCCAGCCGCGACTACCACGAGCTGGAGGCAGGCAAGGCCGGCCAGTTCTTCTACCTGGAGCGCGTGCCCAACAAGGCGGACGTGCTGCATCGCTACGATCTGAAGGAGCGGAAGGCGACCGCGTTCCTGCCGGCCGCCGCCGAGGGGTACGCGCTCTCCTTCGACGGCAAGAAGCTCCTCTATCAGGGAGCCAGTGAGAGCGGCCGGCCGAACAACCAGTGGGCGGTGGTCGACGCCACCGGCGAGCCGCCGTCGAACGGCAAGGGGAGGCTCGCCACGTCGTCGCTGAAGGTAGACCTCGACCCCCGCGCCGAGTGGAAGCAGATCTTCGACGAGGCCTGGCGGATCGAGCGCGACTACCTGTACGTCGCGAACCTGAACGGCGCCGACTGGCCCGCGATGAAGAAGCGCTACGAGGCGCTGCTTCCGTGGGTGCGCCACCGGGCCGATCTGACGCAGATCCTCGACCAGATGCAGGGTGAGCTGTCGATCGCGCACAGTTTCGTGGGGGGTGGGGACCTGCCCCACGCCGACGCGCTGCCGGTAGGCCTGCTCGGTGCGGACCTGACGGTCGTCGACGGCCGCTACCGCATCGCGAAAATCTACACCGGGGAGAACTGGAACCCGGACCTGCAGTCTCCTTTGGCGGCTCCGGGCGTGGACGTGCGCGCGGGCGACTATCTGCTCGCGGTGAACGGCCAGGCGCTCCAGCCTCCCGAGAACCCGTACGCCCCCTTCGCGGGCACGGTGGGACGGCAGGTGCAGATCCTCGTGAACGACCGCCCCACGACGGACGGAGCGCGAACCGTGACGGTCGTCCCGATCGCGAGCGAGACCGGCCTGCGCACCCGCGCATGGATCGAGGGCAACCGCCGTCTGGTCGACTCACTCTCGAACGGCAAGCTCGCCTACGTCTACGTCCCCAACACGGGCGGCGGCGGGTACACGAGCTTCAACCGGTACTACTTCGCGCAGCAGGAAAAGAAGGGCGCCGTCATCGACGAGCGCTTCAACCACGGCGGCAGCGTGGCCGACTACATGGTCGACATCATGAGCCGCAAGCTCCACGGCTACTTCAACCAGCGACTCGGCGACCGCTACAACGCCGTCACCGTGCCCCAGGCGGGGATCTGGGGGCCCAAGGTGCTCGTCATCAACGAGATGAGCGGCTCGGGCGGCGACATGTTCCCCTACATGTTCCGCCAGATGGGGATCGGCCCGCTCGTCGGCACGAAGACGTGGGGGGGGCTCGTGGGATGGGGCGGGGAGCCTCCGCTCATCGACGGTGGATTCATCTCCGC
>CAZVYM010000051.1:0-26704 GCA_964630935.1 uncultured Gemmatimonadaceae bacterium
TGCGCCAGCTCCGGCTCGGCAAGATCGACGTGCTCGTGGGCATCAACCTCCTGCGTGAAGGGCTGGACCTGCCCGAGGTCTCGCTGGTGGCGATCCTCGACGCCGACAAGGAGGGCTTCCTCAGGGACGGCCGCTCGCTCATCCAGACCATCGGGCGCGCGGCGAGGAACGTGGGGGGGCGCGCGATCATGTACGCGGACCGGATCACCCACTCGATGCGGACGTGCATCGACGAGACCGAGCGGCGGCGCGCGGTGCAGGTCGCGTTCAACGAGGAGCACGGGATCACCCCGGAGACCATCCGCAAGAGCATCGAGGAGATCGAGTTCAGCACGCGCGTGGCCGACGCCCGCATGGCGCCGGCCAAGGTGTCGGAGGCGCCGGCCACCTACGCCGACGAGATCGACCGCGAGGAGTACCTGAAGATCCTGGAGAAGGAGATGACCGAGGCGGCCGAGGCGCTCGACTTCGAGCGTGCCGCGCTCCTTCGCGACGAGATCTTCGAGCTGCGGGCCGCGGGCCGGCCCTCCGCCAAATCCGCCAAGAGCGATTGACGGGCGGTTGCGGACGTCCAGCTTTCGGTGTTCGCCACACTCACGAGGGAGGTGCCCGTTGGCTCAGGAACGCTCGCCCGTCCCGCTCCTCGATCTGACCGCCCAGTACCGCTCGATCCAGGACGAGCTCGACGAGGCCGTGCACTCGGTGGTCCGGAGCCAGCGTTTCGTGCTGGGTCCGGAGGTCGAGGCGCTCGAGTCCGAGATGGCGGCCTACCTGGGCGTGGCGCACGCCGTGGGATGCGCGAGCGGAACGGACGCGCTCCTGCTCCCGCTGAAGGCGCTCGACGCGGAGCCCGGCTCGGACGTGATCGTGCCGGCCTTCACCTTCTTCGCGACGGCGGGCGCGGTGTGGAACGCGGGCTTCCGGCCCGTCTTCTGCGACGTGGATCCGGACACGTTCAACGTCACCGCCGAGACGCTCGAGGCCGTCTGGACGGAGCGGACGGTGGCCGTCGTGCCCGTCCACCTCTTCGGTCAGATGGCGCCCATGGCCGAGATCCGCGAGCTCGCGGAGAGGCGGGGCGCGTTCGTCCTGGAAGACGCCGCCCAGGCGGTGGGCGCGAAGTCCGCGGACGGGATGGCGGGAGCGATGGGTGACGCCGGGGCGTTCAGCTTCTTTCCGACCAAGAACCTGGGCGGCTTCGGCGACGGCGGCCTGATCGCCACGAACGACGAGGCGCTCGCCGACCGCGTGGCCAAGCTCAGGGTGCACGGCGGTCGCCAGATGTACCATCACGAGATGGTGGGCACGAACTCCCGCCTCGATGCGCTGCAGGCTGCGGTGCTCCGCGTCAAGCTGCGGCACCTCGACGTGTGGACGGCCGCGCGCCGCGAGAACGCCTGCCGCTACGAGGGGATGCTGGCCGGCCTGGACGCGGTGCGGGTGCCGGCGGTGGCGGAGGGCGCCTTCCACGTCTATAACCAGTACACCGTGCGCGCCGAGCGGCGGGACGAGCTGAGGGCGTGGCTCGGGGAGCGCGACATCGGCTCGGGTGTCTACTACCCGGTGCCGCTCCACCTGCAGGACTGCTTCTCCTCGCTCGGAGGGCGGCGGGGGGACCTGCCCGTGAGCGAGGCGCTCTGCGAAGAGGTGCTGAGCCTGCCGATCTTCCCCGAGGTGGGCGAGGATCGCCAGCAACGCGTGGCCGAGGCCATCCGAGCGTTCTACGACTGATCTTCACGAGCGATACGAACGAATCTCACGAGAAAGAAGACACATCATGAAGGTGGGCGTCATAGGGACCGGGTACGTCGGGCTGGTGGTGGGCGCCTGTCTCGCAGAGACGGGCAACGACGTGATCTGCGCCGACATCGTCGAGGAGAAGATCGCGCGCCTGAACCGAGGCGAGGTCCCGATCTACGAGCCCGGCCTCGAGCCGCTCATCGAGCGCAACGTCACCGCCGAGCGCCTGCGCTTCACCACCGACGTGCCGCATGCCGTGCGCGCGTCCGACATCCTGTTCATCGCGGTGGGTACCCCCCCGGGCGAGGACGGCTCGGCGGACCTCCAGCACGTGCTGGCGGTTGCGCGCACGATCGGGGAGTCCATGCAGGGCGAGAAGATCGTCATCACCAAGAGCACCGTCCCGGTGGGCACGGCCGAGCTGGTGCGCAACGAGATCCGGGCGCACAGCGACTTCCAGGTGCACGTGTGCTCGAACCCCGAGTTCCTCAAGGAGGGCGCGGCGGTCGACGACTTCATGAAGCCCGACCGCGTGGTGCTGGGCGTCGACTCCGCGTTCGCCGCCGACACGCTCCGAGAGCTCTACGCGCCGTTCGTGCGCTCGGGCGCGCAGATCCTGATCATGGACGTGCCGGCGGCCGAGATCACGAAGTACGCCGCCAACGCGATGCTGGCCACCCGTATCAGCTTCATGAACGCGATCGCCCAGCTCTGCGAGAAGACCGGGGCGAGCGTGGACGCCGTGCGCCACGGCGTCGGCACCGACGAGCGGATCGGCGCGAGCTTCCTCTTTCCGGGGGTAGGCTACGGGGGCTCATGTTTTCCGAAGGATGTCAAAGCCCTCGTGCGCACCATGAGAGAGCTGGGTGCCGACGCGTCGATCCTGGAAGCGGTCGAGGCGGTCAACGAGCGGCAGAAGCACCTCCTGCTCGAGCGTCTGACGGCGCGCCTCGGCGAGGATCTCTCGGGCCGCACCGTGGCGGTGTGGGGACTCGCCTTCAAGCCGAACACCGACGACATGCGCGAGGCCCCGAGCCTGGTCACGATCGAGGGGCTGCTCGAGCGCGGCGCGCGGGTGGTGGCGCACGATCCCGTGGCGATGGACGAGGCTCGGGGCCGCTTCGGCGACCGGATCGAGTACGTCGCCTCGGACTACGAGGCGCTGAAGGGCGCCGACGCCCTCGTGATCCACACCGAGTGGCTCCCCTACCGCAGGCCGGACTTCGAGCGCATCAAGAAGAGCCTGAAGAGCCCCCTGATCTTCGACGGCCGCAACCTGTACGACCCGGAGCGCATGGCCGCGCTGGGCTTCGAGTATCACTCGGTCGGACGGCGGGCGGTCGGGGGAGAGAGCTGATGCGCGTCCTGATCACCGGGGCCGCGGGCTTTCTCGGCTCCCACCTCGCGGAGCGGTTCCTGGACGAGGGCCACGAGGTGGTCGGCCTCGACAACTTCGCGACGGGCTCGCGGGAGAACCTCGCGCGCCTCGACGAGCACGAGGCGTTCGAGTTCATCGAGCACGACATCTCCGACCCGATCGACATCGCGGGTGAGCTGGACGGCATCCTGCACTTCGCGTCGCCGGCGAGTCCCGTGGACTATCTCGAGCTGCCCATCCAGACGCTCAAGGTCGGCAGCCGCGGCACGCACCACTGCCTCGGGATCGCCCTGGCCAAGGGTGCCCGCTTCCTGCTGGCCTCCACGTCCGAGGTGTACGGCGACCCGCTCGTGCATCCTCAGACCGAGACGTACTGGGGCAACGTGAACCCGGTGGGATACCGGGGCGTGTACGACGAAGCGAAGCGGTTCGCCGAGGCGCTCACGATGGCGTATCACCGCTACCATGGGGTGGATACCCGCATCGTCCGGATCTTCAACACGTACGGGCCGTCCATGCGGGCCGGGGACGGCCGCGTGGTGTCGAACTTCATCGTGCAGGCGCTGCGGGGCGAGCCGCTCAGCATCTACGGTGACGGCAGCCAGACGCGCTCGTTCTGCTACGTGTCGGACGAGGTCGACGGCATCTACAGGTTGTTCGAGTCGTCCCGCAACGAGCCCACGAACATCGGCAACCCGAACGAGTTCACCATCCGAGAGCTGGCCGACGTCGTGTTGGAGGAGACCCACAGCGACGCTCCGGTGAAGACCCATCCGCTTCCGGCCGACGACCCGAAGGTCCGCTGCCCGGACATCACCGTGGCGCGCGAGGTGCTCGGCTGGGAGCCGGTGGTCGAGTTGCGCGAAGGGATCCGCCGGACCATCCCCTGGTTCCGCCATCTCCTGAAGCGTGACGGGGCCAAGGCGAGGACGCTGGGTTGAGCCCGCGCGGGGTGCTCCCTCCTACGGCGACCCGCTATTGCCCTTCGGACTTCGGAAGCCCACCCTTCCTCCATGACTAATGGACGCGTGCCGATCCAGGACCTGATCACCCGCGGGGTGAGCGCGTGGGAGCGCGAGGATTACGAGTCGGCGCTGATGGCCTTCGTCGAGGTGCTGCAGAACGAGCCGGGCTTCGCGGACATCCACAACAAGGCCGGCCTCTGCCTTGCCATGCTGGACCGTCCGGAGGAGGCCCTCGATCACTTCGACGCCGCCCTCGCGCTGAACCCCTCGTACGCGGAGGCGCACCTCAACCGGGGCATCATCCTCAACGAGCTCGGCCGGCACGAGGAGGCCAGGGACGCGCTCGACAAGGCCGAGGAGCTCGACACGCGCGACTCACCGGCCTTCCCCTCCGACGTGGGCAACCGTATCGCGGTGACCCACGCCCAACTGGGAGACCTGTACCTGGTCGCGGACCACCCGCGCGAGGCGGCCGAGCACTACGCGGCGGCCCTCGCGGTGCGTCCTCGCTTCATGGACATCCGCACCAAGTTCGCCGAGTCGCTCCTGGAGCTGGGCGAGGTGGAACGGGCCCGAGGGGAGCTCGAGATGATCCTCGAGGCCCGTCCGAGCTTCGTGGGCGCCCGGCTCCGCCTGGGCATCGTGCGCCATCGCCTCGGCGACGACGAAGGAGCGATCGAGGAATGGAGGCGGTGTGCGGTCGACGACCCCGACGACATGCGTCCACGGGCCTACCTGGCCTCGGTCGGGGTGAAGCTCGGCCGGCGAAGTCGGGAAGACGAAACCGAGTAGTCCCTTCCGGCCCGTTCCTTGCTACTATATTCCGACCTCTGACCGCCCTCCCATCGACGTGCTCCTCCGCTTCACGACCATGCCGAGACTCCACCTGAGACTCCTCTTCACCGCGCTCCTGGGCGTCGTTCTCGCGAGCGCGTCGGGGTGCCGCTCGAGCGCCACCGAGGAGAGCGCCGTGCTGCGTGGCGACCAGGCGTTCGCGGAGGGCAAGTACGAAGCGGCGTTGGCCGAGTATCGGCTCGCGGTGCGCCAGGGAGCCGACGACGCCGCGACGTTGAGCCGGGTGGCCCACACCTACGCGATGATGGGGAGAGTCGATCAGGTGGGCAGCTTCTACGACCAGGCCGTGGCCGAGGACTCGACCGTGTCCGACCTCGCGGTGGCCGACCTCATGCACCTGGCGAGAGAGTCGCTCGAGGACGGCGACACCTTCGCGATGGCCTCCGCCGTGGAGGACGCTCTGAAGCTGCGGCCGGGTCTCGGCGTGGGCGACCTGGCGCTGCCTCTGGCGCGGCACTACTACAAGAACGGCCAGTACGGGAAGGCGCTCCCGTTCTACCTGAAGGTGATGGGGAACAGACTGGACGACGCGGACCCGCAGATCGTCTTCGAGGTCGGCCGGGTGTACGACCAGATCGGAGATTGCCAGCACGCGATGGTCTTCTTCGAGAAGTTCCGCGGGATGGTCCGGCCCAATCGCCGTGGAGAGGTCGACTGGTACATCGGCAGTTGCGCCTTCAAGCTGTCCGGTGAGCTCCGGTCTCGCAGCACCGTGACCCCCGAGGACCTGGACCAGGCGCTCCAGTTGGTCAATCGCACTCTGGAGGTGGGAGAGCCCCGGAACATCCAGGCTCAAGCCTGGTTCGAGAAGGGGGAGATCCTGTCGGATCTCGGCCAGTGCGAGGCGGCCATGAACGCGTACAGGCAGGTGCGGTTCTCCGACGCCTCGGGCGCGCTCTCCGACCGGGCTCAGGACCGATTCGACGAGATCCGCTTCGGGCGGGGTCTGGACTCGCTGCGAACCGGCGCATGCCGATAGGCGCCGGAGCGGAGCGGTGGGCACGCGCTGCCCGCCCGACATCCACCCCGCGCGCGACCTCGAAACCCTCGACAGAACTCCGGGTAACCACTGGGATGTATCGGATATCGCGACACTTCCTGGCCCTGTCCGTGGCTCTGCTCGCCCTCACGGCGTGCAGATCGTCCAATCCCTACAAGGGGATGTCGGACCAGCAGCTCTACGACCTGGCCCAGCAGCAGTTCAAGAAGGGTGACTACTCGCACGCGATCCGCGTGCTGAACCACCTGACGCTGACGTTCGGGAACTCCCCGCTCGTTCCGGACGCGCAGTTCCTGCTCGCGCAGTCGGACTTCGCCACCAAGGACTACCTGACGGCGCACGCCGACTACCAGACCTTCCTGCAGCGGTATCCCACGGATCCGCGCGCGGCGCAGGCGGCCCTGGGGGAGTGCAAGTCGCTTTCGCGGATGTCGCCGATTGCCGAGCGCGACCAGAAGTACACGGACGAGGCGATCACCAGCTGCGACAACGTGGTCTCGGACTACCCGGGGACCGACGAGGCCAACGAGGCGCAGTCGATCGTCACGAACATGCGGGACAAGCTGGCCGAGAAGGAATACCTGGACGCGGAGTTCTACCTGCGCCGCAAGCTCTACGACTCCGCCATCAAGTACTTCGAGTTCGTGGTCAGCGACTATCCGCAGAGCGACTGGGCTCCCAAGGCGCTGATGGGCGTCTACAAGGCCAACATGGCCATCGGCTACGACGATCTCGCCCAGCAGGCGAAGCAGCGGCTCATCGACAAGTACCCCGACTCCAAAGAGGCCAAGTCGCTCAAGGACGATGGATCGAACGGCTGACGAGCCTCCCCCTTCGGTGCCGCGCCTGGGCGTCTTCGGGGGCACATTCGATCCGCCGCACGATGGCCATCGTGTCGTCGTCGCCGACGTCGCCGATCACCTCGGGCTCGACCGCGTGCTCTGGATTCCCGCGGGCCTGCCTCCCCACAAGGCCGCGGAGACCGTGACCCCGGGCGCGCTGCGCCTCGAGATGGCGCGCGCCGCTGCCGAAGGGGACGATCGCTTCGAGGCCAGCGACATCGAGATCCGCCGCTCCGGCCCCTCGTACACGGTGGACACGCTGGCCGACCTCGCCCGGACGTACCCCGGCGCCGCCCTCTTCCTGATCGTCGGCGTGGACCAGTACCGCGCCCTCCGGTCCTGGAGCCGGCCGGAAGAGATCCTCCGACGGGCCACACTCGTGGTCATGGACCGGGACGGGGAGGGAGCCCTCGACGTCATCCCGGACGTTGCCGGGGCGGACGCGGCCGTGGTGGCCCCCGTGACACGCATCGACGTCTCGTCGACGCGCATTCGTGAGATCGTGGCCGCGGGGGGCAGGATCGACGACCTCGTCCCTCCGGGGGTTCTGGCCGTCATCGAGCGCGAAGGTCTCTATCGCACCGGCTCGTAGCGCGGGGTGCGTCGCACGAGGCCGGAGGTCCTCGGACCTCGTGGCGCGACGCCCCCGACGCGGGATGGTCTCCGTTTTCGACGATTCGCTAGATTGACCGACATGCGACGCCAAGGACTGAAGACGCGCGAAGGGCGTGGAGAGCCGTGAGGCTCGACGAGCACGGGCTCGTGCGGTGGGGCAACCGGATCGGCGAGACCGTGGACACCCCGGTATTCCTCCTCCTGCGCGGCCCTCTGGGCGCGGGCAAGTCGGTATTCGCCCGAGCCGTGGGGCAGGGGGCGGGCGTTCGCCAGGCGATGCCGTCGCCCTCGTTCAATCTGTTCTTCCGTTATCCGGGCCGTCTGGGCCTCGACGTCGTGCACATGGACCTCTACCGCATCGAATCGCCCGACGAGCTGTGGGAGCTGGGCTGGGAGGAGGTGGGCGCGGACAACGAGATCGTCCTCGTCGAGTGGCCGGAGAACGCCGAGGGCCTCCTGCCGTCCGACCACTGGCTGATCGAGCTGTCCACCCCGCCCGGGGAGCCCCTTCTGAGGGACGTATCCGTCACGCGCGTAGGCTCCCCACCCGAGCTCGCGGCCTTCCCCATGTCGGTGTCCGGTCCGGGACGATGAGCGCGGAGAAGTTCGCTGCCGGGGGGCTCTACCTCGCCCTCGACACGTCGGGCCCCGTGGGCACCGTGGCCGTGGGGCGCGGAGCCGAGATCCTCTCGCTCGTGACGCTGGATCAGCAGCGAGCGCACGCCTCCCTTCTGGTACCGGCCATCGACGAAGCCCTCGAATCGGGGAGTGTGGATACCGAGGAGCTGGCGGGCGTGGTGGTGGGCGAGGGGCCCGGGTCGTTCACGGGGGTGCGCGTGGCCGGCGCGACCGCCAAGGGAATGGCCCACGCGCTCCGAATCCCGCTGTGGGCGGTGTCCAGCCTGGCGGCGGCGGCGCTGGCCGGAAACGGGTGGCGGCGGCCCGTGGTCCGGTACGTGCTCTTCGACGCGCGCGGCGACCGCGTCTACGCCGCCTGCTACGGGATCGGCTCGGCGGGCATGGAGACGCTGGTGGAGCCCCACGCCGCCCACCTGCGGGACGTCTTGAGCGAAGGGGTGCCACCCGGCGCGGTGTTCGTCGGGCTCGGCGCCGAGCGCCACAGGGGCGTCATCGGCGGCGCGGGCTACGCGATCCACGGCCCTCCGGTGGGCCATCCCTCCGCGGACGCCCTCCTGCGCTACCTCGAGATCCACCCCGAGACGTCTCCCGTTGCCTCGCTCGAAGGCTGGGAGCCCCGCTACCTGCGCGCCTCCAGCGCCGAGCGAGCATGGCCAGCATAGAGACCGCGCAAGCGCGACGCATGGTGGCGGCCGACGTGGCTCGCGTGGCGGCCATCGAGGCCGATTGCTTCACGAGTCCGTGGCAGGAGGGCACGTTCCGCTCACTTCTGGATCGGCCCGGCGCGGAGCTCTGGGTGCTCGACGACCCGGCCGCGGGCGTGGTGGGCTACGCGGTGCTCTGGTGCGTTCTGGACCAGGGTGAGCTGGCGAACATCGCCGTGGCCGAGAGCCACAGGGGCCGAGGGTTGGGGGGCCGGCTCCTGCGGATGATGCTCGACCTGGCCAAGGACCGCGGCGTGGAGACCGTCTATCTGGAGGTCCGCGTCTCGAACCGGAGGGCCGCCGAGCTGTATCGGCGGTTCGGGTTCGAGGAGATGGGTGCGCGCAAGGGTTACTACGATCACCCGAAGGAAGACGCGATCCTCATGCGGCTGCGCCTGTAGGGTGCCGGGGACGGGGGTCCGCACGGTGGAGGATGGACGTCTGTGTGCCGGCGGGCCCGTCGGGGCATTCGGCCGTCCCGCTCGACCTCCCATCATCATGCATGGATTCCCTCACCTCGCCCGGAGCCGCGTCCTCTCGCTCGACTCCGATTCGCGCGTGGACGGTCCACGACCGTCCCCGGGAGCGGCTGCGGTCGGTCGGGGCTCGGCATCTCTCGGGGCGCGAGCTCCTGGCGCTTCTGGTGGGTAGCGGCGGACGCCACGGCTCGGCGTTCGAGGTGGCGGAGCGGATCCTGCACGAGGCCGGCGGATCGCTGCGGCGCCTGGGAACGCTCGACACCGGACGGCTTCAGACGGTCGGCGGCGTGGGGGCGGCCACCGCGGGGAGGGTCCTGGCGGCGCTCGAGCTCGGTCGCCGGGCCGCCGTCGAAAGGGGAGAACCCGAGGACCCGATCCGGGGGCCCGGCGACGTGTTCCGGCGGATGGGTCCACGGTTGCGGGACCTGGCGCAGGAGGAGTTCCACGCCCTGCTGCTCAACACGCGGCACCGGGTCGTGCGGGAGGTGGCCGTGACGCGCGGGATCCTGGACGCGTCGCTCATCCACCCTCGCGAGGTGTTTCGGCCGGCCGTCGTCGAGGGAGCGGCCGGTGTGATTCTGGTGCACAACCATCCGTCGGGCGATCCGGCGCCTTCGGCCGAGGATCGCGCGGTGACCCGTCAGCTCGCCGAAGCCGGCCGGGCACTGGGGATTCCGGTCCTCGATCACGTCATCGTGGGCGACGGCGCGTACACTTCTCTGGCGCAGCAAGGGGGATTTGGATAAACATTTGACGCCAATTCCGAAAAAACGCGTTGACCCTCGTTTTTTCCAGGCGTATCTTCGAAAAGTCCAATAGGGCGAAAAGCCCCGTCCCACTTGCCGAAGGAGCCCCTATGGTTCGCTCGGCCGCGGCCGTCCTGGCCTTGTCGATTCTGCCAGGTTTCATCGCAGCCCAGCAGACGCAGACGCAGCCCGTCACCCACACCGTGGTGAAGGGAGACTGCCTCTGGAATCTCGCGACGACCTACTACCAGAATCCGTGGGATTGGCGCAGGATCTGGAACGCCAACAAGGACAAGATCGAGGATCCGAACCTCATCTATCCGGGCCAGGTGTTCCTCATTCCCGGGAAGGAAGAGGCCGCGCAGGTGACCGGGGTCAGCGTCCAGCCTGCCCAGGGCGCCCAGCAGGCCGAGCAGCAGCAGGCCGAGGAGCAGCAGGCCGCCGCTGCGGCCGCACCGTCTCCCTCGTCACGGAATGCCCACACGGTCTTCTACAAGGACTCGAGCATCGTCCAGTCGGGGGTCCCGGGAGAGCTGCAGGCCCACCTGTTGGCGGTCTCGCGCGGGCAGGTGTACGCAGCGCCCTGGCTCGTGCCGGGGGCCGAGACGGTTCCGGCGCACCTGGGCGTCCTGACGGGCCGCTCCGATCTGCCGGATCCGTCCGAGACGCTGCGCTCCTACGAGCGGGTGAAGCTCGACCTTCCCGGCGCCACGCCCAGCGTCGGGGACCAGTACCTGCTGTACCGGGTGACCGAAACCCTCCCCCAGGTGGGCCAGGTCGTGAGTCCGACCGGGACCGTCACGGTCACCGACGTCGGTGACGACGGCGTCACCGGTGTCATCATGGCGGAGTACGGACGGATCCTCCCCGGCGACTTCGTGGGTCCGCTGCCCGAGTACGGGCTCGAGCGAGGCGCGGTGGCCCACGCGGTGGCGAACGGGCCGCAGGCGATGATCATGGGGATGGCCATGCCCGAAGCGGTTGCCAACCTCAACGCGATCGCGTTCCTGGACCTGGGCTCCGACGACGGCGTGGCCGTCGGCGACGAGTTCGAGCTCCGCGACTGGAGCTCCACGGGCAACGTCGTGGAAGGGCGCCTGCAGGTCGTTTCGGTCAAGGACCGCACCTCGTCGGCGCGCGTGGTGAACATGCGAGACGACGTGTTCCATCAGGGGGTGGTGGTCAGGCTCGCCAAGAAGATGGACTGAGGGTAGACTCCCGCGACCGAGGCATCGTTCTTGCCGCGGCTCACCAGGGGATGTCGCTCCGCAGGGCCGGGGCACCGCGCAGGGTGCCCCGGCCTCTTTCTTGACGAAGAGTTCGCGCTTACCGAAGGGTCGAGCACATGAGCGAGAAGACACGCAGGGTCCTCGTGACGGGTGGCGCGGGCTTCATTGCCAGCCACGTCGCCGATGCCTACGTCGCCCGGGGTGATCGGGTATGGGTGGTGGACGACCTCTCCTCCGGACGGCGCGAGAACGTCCATCCGGAGGCGGAGTTCGTCGAGATGAACGTGGCGGATCCGGCCCTTCGCGATCTCTTTCGGGAAGTCCGCTTCGACCTGGTGAATCACCACGCGGCCCAGATCGACGTACGGATCTCGGTCGAGGACCCGATGCGCGACGCACGCACCAACGTGCTCGGCCTTCTCAACGTGCTGGAAGGCGCACGGGAGGTGGGCACGGGGCGGGTGGTGTTCGTCAGCAGCGGGGGTGTGGTCTACGGCGAGCCGGATCTGATTCCGACGCCCGAGACCGCGCCCAAGCTCCCGCTCTCGCCCTACGGCGTGACCAAGCTGAGCGGCGAGTTCTACCTCCATTACTATCGGCACGTCCAGGGCATGGAATGCGTGGCGTTGCGCTACTCCAACGTCTTCGGCCCTCGCCAGGACCCCCATGGAGAGGCGGGTGTAGTAGCGATCTTCTCCAACCGGCTACTCGCGAACGAGCCACTCACGATCTTCGGGGACGGTGAGCAGACGCGCGATTACGTGTTCGTGCGTGACGTGGTCTCGGCGAACTTGACGGTCTCGGACCTCGTGCTGGACGGGGCCGGCGGGCTGGACGACTTCGCGTTCAACGTGGGGACGGGGGTGGGCACCAGCGTCCTCGGCCTCGCCGACGCGCTCGAGAAGATCGCGGGGCGCCGACCGGGACGGGCGCATCGCCCCGAGCGGCCCGGAGAGCTTCGTCACAGCACGCTCGACAGCGCGAGTCTGCGCGCGCGGGGTTGGGCGCCGAGCTTCTCCCTGGAGGAGGGCCTCCGGGAGACCTACGAGTACATCGAGAACCAGCGGGCGGAGACCCCTGCATGACCCTGACCACGATCCTGCTCCAGGCCAGGCCCCCCCAGACCGTCTTGGACATGGTCGCGGCGGGGACCATCCCCACGAAGATCGTCTTGTCGGTCCTGGCCGTGTTCTCGCTGTTGTCGTGGTGGCTCATCTTCCACAAGTGGCGCCAGTTCCGGTCGGTTCGCCTCCAGGGTGACCGCTTCCTCGAGCAGATGGAGCGGGCCCAGAGGCTCGAGGACGCCTACAAGGCGATCCTGACGTTGCCCGAGTCGCCCTACGGCCGCGTCTTCCGGCAGGGCGTCAACTTCTTCACCGAGCTCCGCCCCGGCGCGCTGCGCGAGGCGAGCGGCCCCAGTCAGGGACTCTCGCTCACCCAGCTCGAAGCGCTGCGGATGGTGTTGGAGAAGGAGGAGTCGGAGGAGCGCGACGAGCTGGCCCAG
Organism: uncultured Gemmatimonadaceae bacterium; assembly: GCA_964630935.1. GTDB lineage: Bacteria > Gemmatimonadota > Gemmatimonadetes > Longimicrobiales > Gaopeijiaceae > SZUA-318. The sequence goes on from CAZVYM010000051.1 coordinate 12,697, forward strand.
GGCCTCACCTGGCTCGCGGTCATCGGCTCCGTGTCACCGCTCCTCGGGCTGCTCGGCACGGTCATCGGCATCATGAACACCTTCTTCGGCATCGCGGCGTCCGGCTCCGCCAACCTGAGCGCGGTCGCGCCGGGCGTCGGGGAGGCGCTCATCACCACGGTGGCCGGCCTCTTCGTGGCCATCCCGGCGGTCATCGCGTACAACCACTTCGTGGGCCGCCTGAATCTGGTGAGTGGGGAGCTGGAGGGCTTCTCGAGCGAGTTCATCGGGACGCTGGCCCGGGAGGGGCGCGTGTGAGTGCATTCGGCGGTCACAAGGGGGGGAACGGCCGGTCCGACCTGCCGCTCAACGCCGAGATCAACGTCACGAGCTTGGTGGACGTCGCGTTCACGCTGCTGGTCATCTTCATCATCACGGCCCCGATCCTGCAGGGTGGAATCGACGTGGCCGTGCCCAAGGCCGACGTGCAGCCGATCACGGCGCCGAACGAGAAGCCGTTCTTCGTCACCGTGACGAAGAGCGGCGACGTGTACATCGAGGAGACCAAGACGACGGTGGGTGAGTTCGAGAAGAGCTTTCCGCAGATGGCCAAGGCCGGAAAGCTCGAGCACATCTACATCCGGGCCGACTCCGTGGCGCACTGGGGGCCCGTGCTCGAGGTCATGGCGACGATCGCCAAGACCGGAGTGAAGTGGTCCATGGTGGCCGAGCCGTACCAGGGGAGCTGAGCCGTGGCGCGGTGGCGCGAGGACCGACCGGATCGGCTGTCTGCGGTGGGCTCCGTGACGATCCACGGAGTCGCGCTCGTGCTGGCCTGGTACAGCACCACGAGCCGGCCGCAGCCGTTCCAGTTCCCCACCTACCAGATCGACCTGGTCTCGCCGCCGCCGACCGTGCAGGCCGAGGAGAAGGCGCCGGCCGAGAAGAAGCTGGTGGTGGAGCACCCCGATCGGCCCGAGCCGGAGCCGGAGAAGAAGGAGACGACTCCGCCCATCACCGAGCCCAAGAAGAAGAAGGTCGAGCCCGAGAAGCCCAAAGCCGCGCCCACGCCGCCGAAGGAGGCCGAGAAGAGCAAGAAGGCGACGACCACGGAGAAGACGACCGACAAGAAGGCCGAGTCGGGCGACGACATCCGCGTGCGCATGGAGGGGCTCCAGCGGGACTACCCGCAATACTACAACGACATCATCAGGCAGATGTACCGCTGCTTCCGGTGGCAGGGCCAGGGCAACTGGTCCACGATCATCCAGTTCGTGATCCGGCGTGACGGGAGCGTGACGGACATCAAGGTGGCGCAGCCTTCGGGCAATCCGGTCTTCGACATCCAGGCGATGGGCGCGGCGGAATGCGCCGGCGAGGGGCGGCTCGACTCCCTTCCCAAGGAGCTGCCCTACGACCGGCTTCCGGTGCGCTTCAAGATCAATCCGAGTGGTGGGGACGATTGATGAGGTTTCGAGCGATTTCCGTGGTGCTCCTTCTGTTCGTGTCCGCCGCGGGCGGGCGACTCTTCGCCCAGCAGCGGGACTCGATTCCCGGTGTGACGCTCGGCATGGTCTACGAGTCGGCCTATCAGCCGGCGCTCGGGATCAAGCCGTTCACGGGCCGCTTCGGGGGCGGGGGCGTCGCGTCGCAGGTGGAGGCGATCGTCGGCCGCGATCTGCGTAACTCGGACCGCTTCTCGGTGCTCGACTCGCTGCCGGCCGGGCTCATGAACGAGGGCGTCGACTACAAGCTCTGGGACCGGCTCGGAGCCGTCTGGCTCGTGACGGGCCAGGTCGAGGGCGCGGGCGACGGGTACGTCCTGGTGCTCGAGCTGCACGACGTCGTCTACTCCAAGGTCAAGCAGAGCGGACGCTTCAGGCTGCCGGATCCGGCGTCGGAGGCGTTCCGCATGGCGGTCCACCGCATCAGCGACCAGATCGTGACGTGGGCCACCGGCGATCCGGGGATGGCCGCCAGCCGCATCGCCTTCTCGATGCCGACCTCGGACTCGACGAAGGAGCTCTACGTCATCGACTCCGACGGCGAGAACCTGCGACGCGTCACCAGCCTGGGCAGCATCGCCATGTCGCCGGCCTGGTCGTGGGACGGCAAGGAGCTCGCGTTCACGACGGTCAAGCCGGGCGACCGGCGACTCTACGAGCTGGATCTGGCCACGGACAGGATGCGGACGTTCGACCCGCTGCCGAGCGGCCAGTACCTGACGCCCGCGTTCTCGCCCGACGGCAAGACGCTGGCGTTCGCCTCCCTCGGGGGCTCGAGCCACGGGATCTTCACCTACGACGTCGCCGACAACTGCTGCCTGAAGCACCTCAGCGGGGGCGCGTCCTGGAAGGATCTGTCGCCGACGTATTCACCCGACGGCCGCCAGATCGCGTTCAATACCGACCGCTTCGGCACCATCTCGCCCCAGATCATGATCATGTCCTCGAGCGGTGGCGATCCCGAGACCCTCTCGCCGCTCTCCTACGGGAACGGCGGCTACTACACCTCGCCCGACTGGTCGCCCACGGGCGACCTGGTGGCGTTCCACGGGCGAATCCAGAGCGGGAGCTACGAGATCCTGGTCGCCGACCTGAAGGACGGGGGCCGCCGCCTGCGCCAGCTCACATGGGAGGGCAACAACGAGGACCCGACCTGGGCGCCCGACGGACGGCACCTGGCGTTCGTGGGCGTGCGGGACTGGGGCACGGGGCTCATGGTGGTCGACGTGGCCACGGGGAGGATCCGCCTCGTGCTTTCGGGACGCAGGGTCGGCGTACCCGATTGGTCTCCCGCTCTGGGGCCCGAGAGCCCTCCGGCCGCGGGAGGCGGTTCTTGAGGGCCCAGGCCGCTGACGGGCGGCACGAAAGGTGCAGGTAGACATTGCGTCGAGGCCCGCGAGAGGGTATATGGCAGGGAGGCCTTTTCCCACCGCCAAAGCGCGTTAGGTTCGTTGCGTCACAGGCACGGCACCAGACCAGGGCCGTGGGATCAAACACAGTTCGCTCAACCCGGGAGCAGGGATGATCGTCCGCCGCTTTATCGCACCGGTTCTCGCCGCCACCGTGCTCGTGGTCGCGTGCAGCAAGACTCCGCCTCCGCCGCCCGCTCCGCAGGGTCCGACCGCTGAGGAGCTCGCGCAGATGAGGGCCGACTCCATCGCTCGTGTGAGGGCGGCGGAGCAGGCCCGTGCCGACTCGATCGCTCGGGCCAGGGCCGCGGCCGAAGCCGCTGCCGCCCGCGAGCGTGCCGTCGCGGAGGCGAAGGCGACCCTGGCCGAGATGGTCCACTTCGACTTCGACAAGTCGGACATTCGGCCCGACGACCAGGAGATTCTGCGCGCCAAGGCCGCCGTGCTGCGCGCGAGTCCCCAGGTGCAGATTCGCATCGAAGGCTACGCCGACGAGCGGGGCTCGACGGAGTACAACCTCGCGCTCGGCGAGCGGCGTGCCGAGGCGGTCCGTGACTTCCTGACCGGATTCGGCCTGCCGGCGGCCCGCTTCACGGTATTCTCGTACGGAGAGGAACGGCCGATCGACCCCGCGCACAACGAGGACGCGTGGGCCAAGAATCGGCGCGCGCAGTTCGTGATCACCGCCGGCGCGGACGCGATCAACCCGCCGAGCATGGGGAACTGAGTCGAGCCGACCCTGGAACGAGCCCCCTCCGGTACGGCATACCGGAGGGGGCATGAGGATATGAAGATTCGTAGATACCTCTCGGCGGCCCGCGTCCTCGCGACGGCGGCCGCCGTGCTTTCGCTGGGCGCTTGTGCCACCAAGCGAGACGTGCGCGACCTCCATGAGCAGCTCCGGGACCTGGCGGTCCGTCAGGACTCGCTCATCATGGAATTGAGAGCGCAGGCACGGGTCACGCAGGATACCCTGCGAGGTCAGTCGGGCCAGATCGTGGATCTGCGCGGCGAGATCCTCCACCGCCTCCAGGATCTCTCCGAGACCCTGTCGCAGGTCCAGGCCCTGGTCGGTGAGAACCAGCGGGGAATCGCGGGCGTGCGCGACCAGCTCGCCAACTTGAGGCGTTCGCCGGGCTCCGGGGGTGCCGAGACCCCGGATTCGGGGATGGTCGCCGGGGGCGGCACGGCCGCGGGCGCCGTGACGGGAGGCAGCGACGCCCAGGCCATGTACAATGCCGCGGTCCAGCAATTCCAGGCGGGTCACCTGTCGACGGCCGAGGTGGCGTTCAAGAGCTTCCTGGACTCCTATCCGAACGACACGCTGGCGCCCGAAGCGCACTACTACCTGGGCGATATCCTCGTGCAGCAGGAGCATCCGCAGGAGGCGCTGGCCGAGTTCCAGAAGATCACGACGAACTTCCCGGCCGCCTCCAAGACGCCGGATGCCTGGTACCGGATCGCGCGCCTCCAGCTTCAGATGAAGCGGACCAGGGAGGCCAAGGCCACGCTCCAGAGGATCGTCAACTCGTACCCCGGGACCGACGCGGCCAAGCTTGCCAAGGCCGATCTCGACTCGATCGGTTGACGGGGCCCCGGGCATGGAGCGCTGACCCTTGCGGTGCCCTCAGTGCGACGCGACCGAGAACCGGGTGGTCGACACCCGGGCCAGCCGCGGCGGGCGTGCCGTTCGGCGACGCCGCGAGTGCACCGTGTGCGGGGCGCGCTTCACCACCTACGAGTACGTGGAGGAGACGCCGCTCCAGGTGCTCAAGCGCTCGGGTGCGGTCGAGGACTTCGACCGCCACAAGCTCCTGGCCAGCGTGAAGGTGGCGTGTGCCAAGCGCCCGGTCTCCGGATCCGCGATGGAAGCGCTGGTCGACGAGATCGAGGACCTTCTTTCCCGCCAGGCCGGGCCCGAGATTCCGAGCGAAAAGTTGGGTGAGATGGTCATGGAAAGGCTCAACCCTCTCGACCGCGTCGCCTTCGTGCGCTACGCCTCGGTTTACCGGAACTTCCAGGACGCGGGTGAGTTCCAAGAATTCGTCGACGAGATGACCGCCAGGCAGGAGCGAGAAGCTCTCCGCCGCAACCAGGTGGAGTTCCCCTTCTGACCGACCGCACCCGCAAGCAGCAACCTTTCCAAGGACTGCTCCACCGTTTCATGGGCTCTCGGAACCCCCGCGGAGAGATGCCGTTCCTCGACCATCTCGAGGAGCTTCGCTGGCGTATCATCTGGTCCATTCTGGCCGTCGTCATCGCCACGCTCGTCGGGTTCGGCCTGGTTGTGCATTTCGACGTGCTCGAGCTGCTCGTCGAGCCGGTGCGCAAGGCCAGCGGCGATCCCAACCTGAGCCTCATGACGCTGTCTCCGGCCGATCCCTTCTTCATCACCCTGAAGCTCGCGATCGTGGTCGGCTTGATCCTGGCCTTTCCGATCGTGCTCTACCAGGTCTGGGCGTTCCTCGCGCCCGCGCTCGAGAAGGACGAGAAACGGGCGGTCATCCCGGCGCTGTACATGGGGCTCGTTCTCTTCCTGTGTGGCGTGTTGACGGCGTATTTCGCCATGCCGATGACGCTGAAATTCTTCGCGACCTTCTCGGGCCAATCGCTGCACATCGGCTACGAGGCAGGGAAGACGCTCGGCTTCGTCACGAAGATGCTGCTGGGCTTCGGCATCCTCTTCGAGCTGCCGGTCGTCATCATGATCCTGACGGCGCTGGGACTGGTGACACCGACCTTCCTCCGCCAGAAGAGGCGCCACGCCATCGTGGTCATCACGGCGCTGGCCAGCATCATCACACCGGGCGACGCGGTGACGCTCACCATCATGTTGATCATCCCGCTCCTCGGTCTTTACGAGATGAGCATCTTCCTCTCGGCGCGCATCTACAAGCGGCGCCAGGAGCGTCTGGCCGAGGTCCTCGAGCCGTCGGATTCACCCCCCGAGGGTTCCGTGGAGCGAGATGAGCCCGCCATGAGCGCGGAGATGGACGACGACGCATGAGCCGGGCGCGGGCGGCATGGGGATGGGTCGTCTTCGGGGCGCTGATCGCCGGGGGCGCCGGACCCGGTCGCCTATCCGCCCAACAGCGGCAGGAGCAAGCCGGCGAGAAGGTGGATTCGACGCGGCTCAAGGCGCGTGCGCTTCTCCAGACGCTGGCCCGTCCGCTGGGCGCGGACAGCACCCGCTACCTGCTGGACTCGCTGGCCCAGGCCCGGCTGCGCGAGAACCGGCCGGCGGGGACGGGGGGCGGGGGAGACTCGACGCTCACCGCCCTCATGAAGATGCGAGGATACGCCCTCACCGAGTATCAGGGCGCGGAGGCCACCTACTCGACCTCCGATCACACGCTCACGTTGATCGGAGAGGGAGGGCAGAACCGGGCGAGCGTGACGCGCGAGGGAACCGAGATCCAGGCCGACTCCTCGATCACGTACAACGAGGGGACCAGACGGCTGCTCGCGCGTGGGAATCCGACGGTGACGCCCGGCGAGGGCGGGGGCTCACCGGTCGAGTCGAAAGAGCTGATCTTCGACATGAACGAGGGTCGGGGCACCGCCATCGACGCCAAGACGACGTACGACCAGGCGGGCGCCAAGTGGATCGTCGACGGGAACATGCCCTGGGCGGGCAAGGACTCCGTGTTCATGTCCCACGGGTCGTTCACGTCGTGTGACCTCGAGGTTCCCCACTACCACTTCGAGACCGACCAGATCAAGATCATCGGCGGCAAGGTCCTGGTGGCCAGGCCCGTGCGCCTCTACTTCGCCGACGTGCCCGTGGCGTGGCTCCCGTTCATCGCGCAGAGCCTCTCGCGCGGGCGCGCGAGCGGCATCCTCACCCCCCGCTTCAGCGTCAACGACATCGTACGCACGTCCGGGGGCTACCACCGTCGCATCAGCAACATCGGCTACTACTGGGCCATGAGTCAGTACACGGACCTGACCACGGCCATGGACTGGTTCAGCGACAACTGGCTCAGCCTGGAGAGCGACTTCCGCTACAGCGTCACGCGGCAGTTCCTCAACGGAAACGTGAACGTGCGGCGCTACTGGAGGTCCAGCGGCTCGAGGGAGCTCTCGTTCAGCACGAACCACTCGTGGCAGCCGGACGAGCGAACGCAGCTCCGCGTGTCGGCGAACTATACGTCGAACACGAGCATGATCCAGCAGAACTCGTTCGATCCCCAGGAGGTCACCCGCTCGATCCGGTCGGACGGGGGCCTCAACCGACGCTTCAACTGGGGCTCGATGTCCATGTCGGCGAACCGTTACCAGTACCTCTCGGACGACCGCGTGGAATGGACGCTTCCCTCCGCGAGCCTCAACCTGTCGACCATCACGCTCTTCAAGGCATCGCCCAGCCAGGCTCACTTCTGGAACAACATGACGTGGTCCGGAAGCGCGAACGCCAAACGCACGATGATCGACCGGGTCACGGCGGACACCTTCTCCGTGGCCACGGCGAGCTCGTCGGGCCGGACGCTCGGGGCCAGCAGCAACCTGAGCATGGGCAACCTGACGTTCAGCCAGAACCTGAACGTCCAGGAGAACATGCTGAAGGGCGTGCCCAACGCCTACATCGCCCAGGGCCCCAACGCGCCGGTCGACTCGCTGCTCAAGGGCGTGCCGGTGCGCGACATCGCCCAGACGAACCTCAGCTGGAGCCTCACCTTCGGCTACCAGCAGCAGCTCATCGGGTCGACGACGCTGACACCCAGCCTCGGCATGTCGGGGACGGCCCTGCGCTCGGACACGGCCACGAACGGGACCTTCGTCTACGCGCCCGCGCGGATGAACCTCGGCGCATCGCTCAAGACGGACATCTACGGCTTCTGGCCGGGCGTGGCCGGCTACCAGGCCATCCGCCACAAGCTCTCGCCGTCGTTCTCGTTCAGCTACAGCCCGTCGGTGCAGCCCTCCCCCGAGCAGAGCAGGGTGTTCCACCAGCAGGCGAGCCGCGCCCAGAAGACACTCGCCGTCACGCTCCGACAGACCTTCGAGGCCAAGGGCAAGGCGCCGACGGATTCGGCCGTGGCGGCCGACACGTCGGGGACGGGAGGCGGTCCGCGCCAGATTCCCAAGGCGCCGATCACGACGTTGCTGGCGCTGTCTACCAGCGTGGTCAACTACGACTTCATGGAAGCGGACTCGCTGGGCTTCTTCCTGGCCGGCTTCAGGACCACGCAGCTGCAGAACCAGATCTCCTCGGACTTCCTGCGGGGTCTGAACATCTCGATGACGCACGACCTCTTCGACGACCAGAGGGACTCGACGGGGCGGCTGGTCAGTAGGGAGTTCAAGCCTCACCTGTCGCAGCTGAACTTCGCGTTCTCGCTCGGATCGCAGTCGAAGGTCTTCAAGTGGCTCGGCCTGATCGGGGGCGGCAGACGGGGCGCGGACACGACCGGCGCGAAGGAGCCCAGCGAAAGCGCGGGGGAGGGGATCGGCTCGGCGGCGATGACCGACGAAGCGTCCATCATCCCGACGAGCAACCGGGAGCCCCGAGCCGCGACGAGCGGCGGCGGCGTCGGCGGCTGGCGCGCGCAGTTCTCGTATTCGCTCCAGCGGCCACGGGACACGTCTCGGCGCCAGGTCAACCAGATGCTCCAGATCAACCTGAGCCTGAAGCCCACGGAGCATTGGGACATGCACTGGCGCACCTCGTACGACATCGAGGCGGGCCAGTTCAACGACCACTCGATCTCGCTCAGCCGCGACCTCCACCGCTGGCAGGCGAACTTCGACTTCCTCCAGACGGCGACAGGCAACTGGACGTTCCGGTTCGAGGTGTCGTTGAAGGACAACCGGGACCTCAAGCTCGACTACAGCCAGCGGAACCAGAACTACGGTCAAACGAGCAACCCGTACGGGTTCTAGTGCTCTAGCCGAATGCCGACGTATTTCGGCTGCGGAGCACTGGACGGGCGTCCGGAGCCGGCCGATTCGCCCCCCCACGGGCGTCCGGAGCTCGAAGCCCGTGTCTATCCGCCTACGCCCGGGTGTCCCTCCCTGGGGACATCACGACGCCCCATGGTTTTCATAAAATATTTTAGGACAATGACTTATGATTTCGGCACGCACCGTGCTTCACGAGAGCTCAGACAGAATCTGGCGTGCCGGCGACCCCCCGCCGGACCCTTCACGGGAGGAACGATGAGACGTGTGTTCGTGGGAGCGCTGCTCATGTCCTGGGCCCTCGCGGGTTGCCACTCCAACGACGTGATCGTGGGAGTCAACGCACCGGCGGCGCCACAGAACGTGGATGCGTCGTACTACGGGGGTGTCGTGACCGTGACCTGGGAGCTCGCCTCGAACTGGAACGGCGAGACGTTCCGGATCTACTCCAAGCGGGTCAGCGACGCCGATTACTTCCTCATCGCCGAGGTGTCCAGTTGCGCCCAGGGGTTCTGCTCCTACGAGGACCGCAACGTGGTCGCCGGCGAGACCTACGACTACTACGTGTCGTCCGTGGATCCGGACACCGGGGCCGAGACGGCGAGCGCCAACACGATCGAAGTGACGGTGCCGCAGCCGGTGCCCCCGCCCGTTCCGACCGGGCTGGAGGTCATCGGGCTCGACAACGCGATCTACCTGCATTGGTCCGACAACGCGCGAACCGCCGGCGACTTCTCGTTCTACCGGGTCTATCTCGACGGGTCCGACGGAACCCAGTACCTGCTCGGCGACACGGATTCCGAGGGGTTCCTCGATGCCTTGGCGGTCAACGGTCTGACCTACTCGTACTACGTGACCTCGGTCGATACCCAGGGGAACGAGAGCGCGGCCGGCGTCGAGGTCTCGGGAACGCCCCGACCCGACTATCACGGTGAGTCGATATGGGCCTACTCGGACCAGCCGACGATGTCGGGATTCCGCTTCCAGGCCGACGAGATGACGATTCCGGTCATGGACGGATCGTCCGCGGACCGGCAGTTCCGACTGGAGGTCGACGCGAACGGGTGGTGGCTGGTGCCCAACGCCCAGCAGGCGAGCGTGTATCCGACGGCCTACCCGACGTCCGCGCTGCGGTGCGGTCCGGGAGCCGACGTCGACTGCGTGGACGTGTCCACGGCGCCCACCTCGGGCTACACCTCTCAGGCGGTGGCGCTGGCCTCGCAGAACAGCTACGTGCTGCGCGTGACGGGTGACGACGGACTCGTTCACTACGGCGTGATCCGCGTGGAGACGCTGGGCTACGATCAGAACGGATACGCCCTCATGATCTTCGACTGGGCGTATCAGCTCCAGGCCGGCAACCCGAGCCTCTCGCCGGTCGGTCACGTGACGTTCGCGACGCGGTAGCTCCTCCACGCCCGACGTCCCCCCGTTCGATGGGGCGGGTGCAACGTCCCCGAGGTCGCCGGTACGTTCGAGGCGGCCTCGGGGACGGTTCGTTGGCACCCACCGCCGGAGCGTGGAGGATGCTCGTTGCCCTTGTGCTTCCGGCGTCGGCGGTCAGATTACACCGTCTCTACCTTGCTCGACGCCGCACCCACCGCGTCCCGGTACTCGCCGCATGTAGATCCCGGTCACCGGGGCGGGTGGCGCACGGGAGCCAACGACTCCGGACAACGCTTCATGAGCATCGAATCGCTCAAGGAACAAGCTCGCCGCCATGAGCAGAAGGAGGAGTGGCGGAAAGCGCTGGACCTCTACGGCAAGGCCATCGCCAAGCTAGAGGAAGAGGACCAGCCCGATATCGGGCTCTACAATCGCCTGGGCGATCTCTACGTGCGTGTCGGAAACCTCGAAGAGGCGGTGAAGCAGTACGAGGAAGCGATCAATCTGTACGTCGAGGCGGAGCTTCCCAACAACGCGATCGGGGTCTGCAAGAAGATCATCCGCAATCTTCCCAACCGGCACGCGACCTACCTGCGGATGGGGCAGATCAGAGCGCGGCAGGGCTTCATCTCCGACGCGCGCACGCTGTTCCTTTCGTACGCCGAGCGGATGCAGCAGGCGGGTGACCTGGACGAATCGTTCCGCGCCCTGGTCGAGTTCGCCGACCTCGCGCCCGAAGACGTGAGCGTGCGCCGTGCCGTGGCCGACTCGATGGCCGCACACGATCGGGTCGACGACGCCATCGATCAGCTCGCGATCGTCCACAGGACGCTCATGCTCAAAGGTGAGGAGGCGGAGGCCCAGGACGTCGAGGCCCGCCTCCGCCAGCTGAGTCCGGATCTCGACCTGTCCAACATGGGCGGCGAGCAGGATTTGGTCGTGACCGGCAGCAGCCTGGCCGACGACGACGCCATCGGCGGCTCGTTCAACGAGATCGAGCTCGGGGGGCAGGGCGGGGAGCACGAGGCCGAGCAGGGCGAGGATGAGGAGACCACCGCCGCCATCGGTGGTTTCGAGTCGGGCCATGCCGGGGAGCCGTTGAAGGTGGAGAGGTCGGAGCCGCTTCCGACGTTCGGCCTGGAGGACGAAGAAGAGGAAGAAGAGGCCGAGCCGCTGCCCATGCTCGATACAGGATCGGACGAGGAGGAGGCCGAGCCGCTGCCCGTGCTCGACACCGGGGCCGACGACGAGGAGGAGGAAGAGGCCGAGCCGCTCCCCGTGCTCGACACCGGGGCCGACGACGAGGAGGAGGAGGAAGAGGCCGAGCCGCTCCCCATGCTCGACATAGGAATGGAGGAAGAGGAGGCCGAGGCCGAGCCGCTCCCCACCCTGGACGTCGGCGGCATGGGGGAGTCCGGCGCGCGCGAGCTCTCTCTGGACGGGTCTCTCGAAGCGCGGGAGGCCGCCTTCGAGGAGGCCGCCCGTGAGGCCGAAGTCACGCTCGACACCGTGCGTGACGAGATCGCGGCCCGTCCGGACGACCTCTCCATGCGTCAGCGCTTCGTGGAGCTGGCCTATCAGGGGGGAGACGAGCGGGTCCTGACGGAAGCGTATCTGGGCCTGGCCGACGCCCTTCGGAGCACGGGAGAGACGGCCCGGGCGAAAGCCGCGTACCAGCAGGCGCTTCGTCTGGATCCGTCCAACGAGACCGCGCTGGAGGCGTTGCAGCAGATCGAGCCTTCGTCCCGGCCGGTCCGCGAGGTCGCCTCGTCGGAGGACTACGTCGACCTCGGCTCCATGATTCTCGGCGACCAGGCCGGTCAGAAGTCCACCCGCTTCGTGGTCGCCTACGAAGAGCCCTCGGGCGACGAGCAGGCGGACTTCGCCAAGATGCTCAACCAGTTCAAGGCCAAGGTCTCCGAGAACCTCGATACCGCGGACGTCAAGTCCCACTACGATCTCGGAACGGCGTACAAGGAGATGGGCCTTCTGGACGAAGCCGTAGCCGAGTTCCAGCAGGCGCTCAGGGGCTCGGGGAACCACCTGCCGACGTACGAATTGCTCGGACAGACCTTCCTCGAGCTCGGCAAGCCGGAGGCTGCAGTCCGATCCCTGGAGCGGGCCCTCGAGGCTCCCTTCGAGGTCGAGGACGAGCGCATCGGCATCTACTACTACCTCGCCCGCGCCCACGAGCAGCTGGGCCAAAAGGACTCTGCGCTCGAGTACTATGACCAGGTGTTCTCGCTCGACATCAACTTCGCCGACGTGACCGAGCGCCTGCGGGCGCTGAGGTAGGTGGTGATGTCCTCTCACACCCTTGCGGCTCCCTACCGAGACGCGTGCCCCGCTCCAGTCCCGTGGATCCGAGCTTGACGCAGGTCGTAGGCGGTACGCGATCCCGGCTCTCGGCGCTGCAGGCCCCGGTCAGGGAGGATCTCGACCGGGTCGGTGACGAGATCCGACGAATCGTGCTGTCCGACTTCGGAATGATCGAGGAGGTCAACGAGCACCTCCTGTTCATGAAGGGCAAGCTGTTCCGGCCCACGCTTCTCCTGCTGTCGAGCCGGGTACAGAGCGATCCGGTTCCGGAGGCCGTCACGCTGGGCGCCGTCGTCGAGCTGGTCCACCTCGCCACGCTCGTCCATGACGACGCGGTGGACCACTCCGTGTTGAGGCGCGGGATGCCGACCGTGAACGCGCTGTGGACGCACCAGGTCGCGGTCATCATGGGCGACTACCTGTATTCCCGGGCCGTATCCGAGCTGACGCGCCTGGGCAACCTGGAAGCGTTGGCCGTTCTGGCCCAGGCCGCCAACGAGATGAGCGTCGGCGAGATGCGCCAGCTGACGTCCTATGATGCCCTGGATTTCTCGGAGGACGATTACTACCGCCTCATCGCGGCCAAGACGGCTTCGTTGATGTCGGCCGCCTGTGAGATGGGGTCGCTGGCCGGTGCGGCTCCCCACCGGGAGAGACTCGCCTCCTTCGGGCAGAACCTGGGGATGGCGTTCCAGATCGCGGACGACCTCCTGGACTACACGGGGTCGGAGGAGGTGACTGGAAAGCCGTCGGGCCACGACTTGCGAGAGAGAAAGGTGACCCTTCCCCTCGTGGGCGCGTTGAGCCATGCGTCCAAGGCGGAGGAGTCGGAGATCCGGCAGTTCTTCACGCGCGTGAACCCCGATGATGGGGAGATCGTGCGTGTCATCGACATCGTGCGAGAGCGGGGTGGTCTCGACTACGCGCGGGCGCGTGCCCGCGAGTTCGCCGAGCGGGCGGAGCATGCGCTCGACGGATTGGTCGGGAGTCCCGCGGTGGACGCCCTACGCGAGTCGGTATCGTATGCGGTGGACCGAAGCCGTTAGCGTGCGCTCCCGCGCTCGTTCGGAGACCCGGCGGCCCTGGCTGGGCCGGAACTTCGAGGTGACTGCGCCAGTATGCTAGTCGATACGCGACGACGGATTATCGTACGGCTCCTCTGGACGTTGGTGTTGGGGCTGTTTCTGGGAGGACTTCTGACGAAGCTCTCCATGCACTTTCTCCCCGACAGCGCGGCCAGGGACTTCCTTCTGTTGTCCGTCGACGCGTCCGTGGGGCCCCTGTCCATCGATCTCGTAGCGGTGGCGTTGACCCTCGGGCCGTTTTCGGTCACGCTGAACGTGCTGACGCTGGTAGGCATCGGGATCGTGGCGCTCATCGCACGCTCGATGATCTGACGAGACTCTGACACATGGAATACCGGGACCCGGCGGTTCCGGACTGGAGGAATCGAGCGATGGGTATCGGTGGACTCGGCATGGGGGAGATGATCCTCATCTTCCTGGTCGT
>CAZVYM010000052.1:0-8824 GCA_964630935.1 uncultured Gemmatimonadaceae bacterium
ACGTCCATGCGGGTCGTGTAGCCGAAGTAGGAGCCCGCATACACCACGTTCGGGTCGCCGGGCCTGGGGAGCACGTAGCTGCTCTCCCCTCCGCCCACGCCGTACCAGTCCTTGTCCGTGATGGCGCCACGGTAGGAGGCGCTGGCGATGGCTACGGTGCCCCGGTCCTGCTGGGCGCCATAGAGCCAGTAGGGGAAGCGGTCGTCCGCGCTCACGTGATAGAACTGGGAGGTGGGCTGGTTGGACTCCGAGCTCCAGTCGCGTCCTCCGTTCAATGTGACCGTGGCGCCGCCGTCGTTCCCCTCGATCATGTGGTCCGGATCCGAGGGATCGATCCACAGGGCGTGGTTGTCCACGTGCGGGAGTTGGATCGTCTCAAGGGTGCGCCCGCCATCGGTGGAGCGGTGGAAGAGGAAGTTGCAGATGTAGACCGTGCTCGGGTCCTTCGGGTCGGCGTACACACGGAAGTAGTACCACGGCCGCTGCTGGATCGTCTGGCTGTCGTTGCTCAGCGTCCAGGTGGCGCCGCCGTCGTCCGAACGATAGAGACCGCCTTTCGTCTTGTGGTTCACCAGGAGGTAGACGACCCGGCCGTCGGCGCCCGAGACCGACACGGACAGCCGGCCGAGCGTGCCGGAGGGGAGGCCGTGGCCCTCGACGTGTGTCCAGGTGGAGCCCCCGTCCTTGGACTCGTAAAGGCCGCTGCCCGGACCGCCGTTCACGAGCTGCCACGGCCGGCGACGGACCTGCCACAGCGCCGCGAACAGGATGCGCGGGTTGTGCGGGTCGATGGAGAGGTCGACGGCGCCCGTGTTCTCGTCCCGGTACAGGACCTTCTGCCACGTCGTGCCGCCGTCCGTGGAGCGGAACACGCCACGCTGCTCGTTCGGGCCGAACATGTGGCCGAGCGCCGCCACGTAGACGACGTCCGGATCGCGCGGATCGACGACGATGTCTCCGATGTGGCGCGTGTCGCGCAGCCCGACGTTGGTCCAGGTCCTGCCGCCGTCCGTGGACTTGTAGACCCCGTCGCCGAACGAGATGTCGCCGCGCGGGTCGGGCTCTCCGGTGCCCACGTAGATCACGTTGGGATCGGAGGGCGCCACGGCGATCGCTCCGATCGAGGCGATGGGCTGGTCATCGAACACCGGGACCCAGTGGCCGCCTGCATCCGTGGTCTTCCAGACACCCCCGACCACGGCGCCGAAGTAGAACGTGCTCGGCTGGCCGGGTACGCCGGTCACCGCCTCGACCCGGCCTCCCTCGAACGGTCCGACGGAGCGCCAGCGCAGGTCTCCGAAGGTCGTGTCGGCCGCGGCGGACGACGCCGACCGGAAGCCGGCGGTGCCGGACGGGGCGGCCGCCACCGGGGCGGGAAAAGCCATCAGCGCGGCGGGAAGGGCCGGTAGTGTGGCGAACGCCGCGTGAGGGGCCATCAGCGCGGCCAGTGTGGCGGCGAGGGCCAACGGACGCCTGGGCGGGCGGCCCGGGGCGGGGTCGACGGGACGGGACATGATGGGCTCCAGGTGGGTTTCCTTCTCGGCGGGAGGACGATGCCGGCTCGCCGCGCCCACGTCAACGATGGGACGCCCGGGATTCGGTGCTTCGATGGCGGTGGGGCCGACGAGGGGCCACCGACGACGGATGGGACACGCGCCACCGACGGCGGATGGCGCAAGGGCCACCGACGACGGATGGCAGAAGGGCCGGAGACGGGAGGGCCGGCGGCCCAATGTCACCCGCCCGTCTTCGACCCTCCGGACATCTCCTTCGCCCACGCGTCCTCCCACCCGTCCGGCCCGTGGTAGGCCGTCTCGAGCCGATCTCCCTGGACGCGCACGACCAGGAAGCCTCGCGGACGGGACGCCGCCTCACCCTCCTCCCGATCGATCTGGGGCGACGGCGCCATGATCACGTCGTAACCTTCCCAGCCGTAGCGCTCGTAGCGGTGCTCGTGCCCGTGCAGGATGAGCGCGACGTCATAGGGTCGCAGCACGTCCTTCAGGGCGGCCAGGTCCTCGGGCGTCCACCACTTCTCCAGGCCCCAACCGCGCAGCCCGTAGTGCCACATCAGAATCACCGGGCGGCCGCTCGATCCCACCTGCTCCTCGAGGTCGGAGCGAAGGAAGGCCAGCGAGCCCTTCGGGTCGTTCCAGGGCGCGTCCTTTCCGTAGACGCGTCGCGGGACCGTGCCGGGAAAGACGTTCAGGCTCACGAAGTGGACGCGGCCCCAGTCCCAGGAGTAGTGGTATCGGCTCGAGTCGAGGTGCAGGCCGGCCGGTCGGCGCTGGTTCCTCTCGATGAGATCGCGCTGGACGTAGCTCCACGCGACGCCCGTGTCTGTGCCGAGGTCGTGGTTGCCCACGACCTCGTAGACCGGAAAGCGCAGACGCGCGTAACCACCGGGGTCGAAGAGGTGCGTGTAGATCTCCCAGTTGTCGGGGTTCTTCACGTCGTCGACCAGATCGCCGGCGATGAGCACGCCCCGCGGCTCGTCCACCGATCCGCCGAGCGGAAAGGCCGTCCCCGGCAGCGTGTTCATCACGTCGATGGTCGCCTCGGTGCCCGCCGTCCCCCAGCGGGGCTCATTGATCTGCGGGTCTCCGATCACGAAGAACGTGAAGGAGTCCGGGACGACCGCCGCGGCCTGCGGCGCCGTCTGGGCACTCGGAACGGGTACGCATCCGTGGAGTCCCGACGCCGCGAGGAGAAGCGTCAGGAGACAGGTGGTCGGATGTCGGTTCACCTTGCGCGGTGCGAGCATGGGTCGCTCCAGGCCTTCCGTCGAGGGGGCGTCGGCGCGGTCAGCGTGTCCTCTCCGTCGGGTGGCTCGGCTACCGGCCGTTCGTCGGTGCGGAATCCTCGTCCAGCGCCTTGGCGATCCGGTGGCGCAGATCGTCCATGTGAGCCCGCTTCATGCCCCTGGCCAGGAGCATCGCCTTCTTGAGCTGTGCGTCCAGGGCCTTCAACTCGGACCTGGCCGCCGCGCGCACGTCCGACAACTTCGGATCGAGCCGCGGTCGGCTGGGACGCGGAGCGGCTCTCGTGGATCCGTTCGCGGGTTCGGGGGGCGGCTGGAGCTTCTGCGCCAGGTTGTCCACGTAGGCTCGTTGGAGCGCACGCCGGTACACACCGATGTCGGCCGTCGAGGTCAGCTCGCTGAACAGGCCCGCCCGCACGTCCGCGAACAGCTCGAGGGGCGTATAGGCTCCTCCCGCCGGGGCGTCCTGGGCGTATTCGCTCATCCGGTCCAGCCGATCTTCACGGAGAAGCGAGCCGAGGATCGCCGACTGCGCCGCGGAGATGCGCGCGACCTCACCGCTCGGCTCGATCCTCCGAAGGACCTCCTCGTCCAGGAGGAAGGTGGGTGTACGGAACGCGTTCCGGTCGAGGAACGCCACCGCGGCCTTCTGGCGCGCGCGGCTCACCGGGGTGAAGCGCACGCCTCGCTGGCTCCCGTACTTCTCCTGGGAGTCCGCCCCGCCCACGATGTTGGTCACGTGCGTGAGCTCCGTGCGCCACTGCCCCACCAGACGGCCGTACAAGTTGTCCAGGTCGTCCCACCCCTCGGTGGGCTTGCGGGTGGCCGGGATCAGCCAGGCCACCTCACGCTTCAGGTTCGCGATGCCCAGCGTCGTGGCCTTCACCGCGTCCTGGTCGCCTACGGCCTCCGTCTCTTCACCCGGGTCGCTCCCCGCGCTTCCCGAGGTGGAGAACCGCAGCCACGGCTTCGTGTCCTGCTCGCGCGCCCATGCGTCCAGGGTGGGGCGCTCTTCCTCGGCGGTCTTCGCCGACGGGATCGGTTTGTAGCCCCACATCGTGGCCCAGATGTCGTACGGTCCGATCCGGGGAACGAGGAGCTCGGGCGGGATGTGATCCTCGGGCTGCGCGACGTAGTTGAACCGGGCGTAGTCCATGAGCGTCGGGGTGTGGCCCCACTTGCGCAGGAACGACACGCTGCGAAGCGAGTCCACGGGGTACTCCGCGCTGGCCTTCATGTTGTGCTGGAAGCCCAGCGTGTGCCCCACCTCGTGGGCCAGCACGTACTCGAGCAGCCTGCCCATGAGCGAATCGGGGAACGGAAAGCTGCGGGCGCGTGGGTCGAGGGCGGCCGCCTGCGTGAAGTACCACGTGAGCTGCAGGCGCTGCACGTTCTGGTAGAACTGGATGTGCGCGTTCAGGATCTCGCCCGAGCGCGGATCGTGCACGTTGGGCCCCGAGGCGTTCTCCACCGTCGACGGCAGCCAACGCACCACCGAGTAGCGCGCATCCTCCGGCGACCAGTCCGGATCGTCCGGCGCCTCCTTCGCGATGATCGCGTTGCTGAAGCCCGCGGCTTCGAACGCGGGCTGCCAATCCTCGATCGCCTTCTCGAGCCAGGGCACCCATTTCCTGGGCGTGGCCGGATCGATGTAGTACACGATCGGCTTCACGGGATCGGAGACGGCGGCCGTCGGGTCCTTCTTCTCGAGGCGATACCGAGTGATGTAGCAGGTGGGCTTCACCTGCTGGTCCCGGTCCGTGTAGTCCGTGAAGCGCACCGAGAAGTACCCGACCCGGTTGTCGCACAGCCGAGGCTTCATCGGCACGTCGGGGAGCCGGTGGAAGCTCCAACTCATGACGATCGTGTTCGACGGGTTGTCGTTCTGGCTGACCCCGAACCGGCCCGGCGCGGGTGCGGCGTTCCCGGCCCGGCTCGGCTGCTGGGCCAACGTCAGCGTGGCGTAGACGTTCACGTTGTCGGGAAAGGGCGTCGCCCGCTCGATCCAGGAGCGCTCGGTGTCGACGTTGCCGGGAATGCGCCGGCCCGGCCCCAACTCCGTGGGCGGCTTGGTGAAGAGCTGCGTCACGTCGATCACGACCGAGCTGTCCGGGCCGTAGGCCTGGACGTCGAAGGCGGCGACGATCGGCGGGACGTTCGCGCTCTGGACGGCGATGTACTCGGGGGTCGACGAGTCGGCCACCGCCTCGTACGAGATCGTACGCAGGTAGATGCGGTCGTCGCGGAGCTCCCAGCGGTAGACCCGGTTGCTGACCGCCTGACCGCCGTATCCCGATCCCTGGACCGTCTTGGCGATCTCGGTGACCAGGAGCTCGTCCTTGTCGAGCTGATCTCGGGGGATCTCGAACAGGAGCTTGGGCCCGATCCGATGGACCGTGAACATGCCGCTCCGCGACGTCGCTTCCGACGTCACGACTTCGCGGTAGGGCTTCGGACGCGGTTGCTGCTGCTCCCGTCCGCGCGCTCCCCGAGCGGGAGCGCGGGTGCTGTCGGCTTGCTCGTGTACCGGGGACGGGGGAGGAGCGGCCTTCGGATGTGCGCACGCGGTGACGAACAGCAGGAGGGCCAGGGTACGGGTCGCGAACGATCTCATGGATGGGAATCCACGCGAGGATGAAACGATGGGCCCGCGCCGATCCAGCGTCGGCGCGCCCGGTCCGGCAGGCAAGGGAAGGCAGGGCCGTTGTCTGCACCGACCGGCATACTCCGCGCGGGCCCGTCGCCTGTCAAGCGATGGATCGGCCGGTCCGCTGCCTGTATTGCCAGGCCCGGACGCTTGCCGGTCCTACGTCGTCACGCCCGGACGGCTCGCGTCGTTGCCGACGCGGTCGACGCGCCGAACCCGTGCAGCCGTCCTCCTACCGAGGGCTCATTGGTGCTTGTCCTTCTCGTCCTTCAAGGCCCCGCCCAACACCATGGTCACGATCGAGATGACCAGGCTCCCCAGGATCGCCGCGCCGAGGCCGGAGACGGCCAGGTGGCTCGAGAGCGCCGCGGTGATGAGCAGAAGGGCCCCGTTGACCACGAACGCGAACAAGCCGAGCGACAGGATGAGGAACGGAAGGGAGAGGATCAGGAGCACGGGCTTCAGGATCGCGTTGACCAGGCCGAAGATCAGCGCGACCACCAAGACCCCGAAAAGACCGCCGGACAGATGGATGCCCCCGACCAGAAACGCGGCGGCCGAAAGGGCCAGGCCGTTGACGAAGATGCGGATGACGAAATTGCGCATGGCACGTGCTCCCCGAACCGGAATGCGAGCTGACGGTGATCCCTACGCGAGGCTCGTGCCGGGGGATTCGTCGGGGTGGCGCGTGCCAGCGTCCGGACGTGGTGCCAGGCCGGCGAATCGTCCGGCCAACTTGTCCGGCCGCTCTGTCGGATTCGGCCACTCTGTCTGCCTCCGGCACGCCGAGCCAGAGCCCGTGTTGTGGCTCTATATACCTACATGACAACATCTTACGATAGTATCCCGTTTCTGGCATCACCCTTGCCCATAGAGGGGGCAACAGAAGACGACAGGGCTACGGGACCCCGCGGAGACGTGAGCGCGAATGGTCCAAGCACACGGGTTGAGCCCCCCCCGACCGGGGTCCCGTAGTCCAGCACGAAGCTGAGAGGTGGCCACGCCCCCCCCGACTCAGGGTGGCCCCTCCGGGCCCTGCGGGTTCGCCCGCAGGGCTTCCTTTTTTCAGGGCGGCGCTTGCGGCTCGCGGCCGGCACAGAGAGAGTTGGGCCATGGCCGAGCTCCCCGAAGAGACCATCTCCGTGCTGGTCGCCGACGACGACGAAGATCAGCGTGTGCTCCTCGAGCGCATTCTGAAGCGAGCGGGTGGTGCCCGCCACGCCGTCACCCTGGTCCCCGACGGGCGGTCCGCCCTGGCCGCGCTGCGTGGGCAGGTCTTCGACGTCGCGCTCCTCGATCTGAGCATGCCCGGGCTCGACGGTCTCGAGGTGCTCGAGGCGATCGCCGGAGACCCCACGCGCCCGCAGGTCATCTTCGTGTCCGGCCGAGGGACGGTCGCCTCGGCCACGCAGGCCATGAAGCTCGGAGCCTACGACTTCATGGAGAAGCCGGTGGACGGGGAGCGCCTCGTCGCGCTCGTGTGGAAGGCCGCCCGGACGCGGCGGGTCCTGTCCAAGAGCGAACGCCTCGAGGCGGTGGTCAGCCGTAGCGCGGACGCGGTGCGCATCGTCACGGGCGACGATCGGATGGGCTCGGCCCTCGAGCTCGTGGCGCGCGTGGCGCCGTCGGACGTCTCCGTGCTCGTCGCCGGGGAATCGGGCACGGGAAAGGAGCTGATCGCGCGAGAGCTCCATCGTCTCTCCGGAAGGCAGCCCGAGCCCCTGGTCGCGCTCAACTGCGCCGCGGTCTCCGAGACCCTTGCCGAATCGGAGCTGTTCGGTCACGAGAAGGGTGCGTTCACGGGCGCCGCCACGCGCAAGATCGGACTCGTGGAGCTGGCGGACGGCGGCACGCTCTTCCTCGACGAGATCGGAGATCTCGGGGCCCCGCTGCAGGCCAAGCTGCTTCGGACGCTGGAGACGAAACGGTTCAGGCGGGTCGGCGGCGTCAAGGAGCTGCCGGCGAACTTCAGGCTGGTCTCGGCGACGAACCGCCCGCTCCAGGCGCTCGTGGACGAGGGGACCTTCCGCGGCGACCTGTTCTACCGGATCAACGCGATCGTCATCGAGCTCCCTCCGCTCCGCGAGCGACGCGGTGACATCCTCGTCCTGGCCCATCACTTCCTGAGCCAGTTCCGTCCCGGCGAGGCCGACGCGTGGTCGATCGCGCCGGATGCGGCCGACGCGCTCGAGCGCTACCCGTGGCCGGGCAACGTCCGCGAGCTGCGAAACGTCATGGAGCGGGCCGCGCTCCTGTCCCGGCATCGTACCGTACGCGCGGAGGATCTCGGGACGTCGCTCCTGGGAGGAGGATCGAGCACGTCTCGCAGGAAGGACGGGGAGCACGGGCTCCCGTCGCTCAACGTGGAGCAGCTCGAGCGCATGGCGATCGAGGAGGCTCTGGAGCGGACGGGGTGGCACCAGGGCCAAGCCGCCGAGCTGCTCGGGCTCTCTCCCCGCACCCTTCATCGGAAGATCCGATCGTACGGTCTGCGGCGCCCCGACTGACGCTCGCCGTTTTCTCCACCATCACAAAGCCGACGAGAGACGAATGAGCACAGGACCCTCCCCCCTACGCCGCCCCGCACCGGACGAGTACGTGCCCTATTACCAGCGCTACATCGATCGCGTGCCGGAAGGAGACGTCGTGGCGACGCTGGCCACGCAGATCGACGAGACCCTGCGGTTGCTCGGGTCGGTGGCCCGGGAGCGCGAGGCGTTCCGGCCGACGGAGGATGCCTGGTCCATCCGCGAGGTCGTCGGCCATCTCGTCGATACGGAGCGTGTGTTGGCGTACCGGGCGCTCTCGATGGCGCGTGGCGACCCCGCGGCGCTGCCCTCCATGGATCAGGAAACCTGGGCCGCGGTCGGCAACGCCGGGGATCGCCCTCTGTCGGATCTCGTCGACGAGCTTCGAACGGTCCGTCACGCGACCGTCGCTCTCTTCGCCGGACTCGACCCGGTGGCCGCCGGTCGGCAAGGTACGGCCGGCGGCAACGGCTTCACCGTCAGGTCGTTCGCCTGGATCATCGCCGGTCACGAGCTTCACCACCGGGCACTTCTGCGCGAGAAGTACGGTGTGGGCGCCTGAGGGCGCTGGAGGAACACTACGCGATGGTGCCGCCCGGCGCAGATTCGTGCCCGTGCAGGTTCATGCCCGCCTCCGGCGCCGCGCGTCGCCGACTCGCCTCGCGCCGAGAGGGACCGCGTGTCTACATTGTGACGTCGCGATAGGAAACATCGCGCGAATCCCGATGCA
Source organism: uncultured Gemmatimonadaceae bacterium (assembly GCA_964630935.1). Lineage (GTDB taxonomy): Bacteria > Gemmatimonadota > Gemmatimonadetes > Longimicrobiales > Gaopeijiaceae > SZUA-318. The sequence continues at coordinate 8,667 of CAZVYM010000052.1, forward strand.
CAACCGAGCTTCCTTCCAGAGGGTCGGAGGAGCATGACGTCTTCGGACGAACGAAAGAAGCTGAGCGGGCTGGCCCGTTCCATCGACGCACTCTTCTCGGCAAGCGAGCAGGATGGGCCGAGCGCCCTGGCGGAGCCGGAGGAGGTCGCCTCGGAGCC
>CAZVYM010000052.1:8924-23827 GCA_964630935.1 uncultured Gemmatimonadaceae bacterium
GCCGGAGCGGCCTGGCACGCCCGAGACGAGCTCTGAGGCCGTGTCCGAGGCCGCGCCGCAGCCGACTCCCGAGCCCGCGGCCGAGACCGCTCCCGAGCCCGCCGCGCGGCCGACCGCCGCACTCGCGGCCGACGCGGTTCCCGCGCCCGCCGCCGAGACTGCCCCCGAGCCCGCGGCCGACGCGGTTCCCCGGCCCGCGGCCGAGACTGCCCCCGAGCCCGCGGCCGACGCGGCCGCCGAGCCCGGCGAGCAGCCCGCGCCCGAGAGTGGTGCTCTCGTGGAGGTGCCGGAACGGCAACCCAGGCCCGATGCCGATGCCTTCGCGCAGACCATCGACCGATTCCTGACCGGCGACGCCGCGACGCGAGACAGGGAGGGTCCGACCATCCGCGAGATGGCTGCCGCGCTCGAAGAAGCCCACGCGTTGGACACCCTCGCGGACGCCGTCGAACGGTTGGCCCTCCACCAGGAAGGCGATCCCGGGGACGAGACCTGCCTGGGCCTGGCCCGGTCGTTGGTCAGTCCCGCCGTGGCGAGCCGAATCGCCGGACGGTTGGCCGCGGAGCGCGAGGAGTCCCGACGGGCGGTCCTTCTCAAGGCCTGCCAGCGCATTGGCCACGAGATGGGCATCGCCATCGCGGACGCGCTCTCGTCGGAAGCGACCGACCGTCATGCGAGGCGGGCCCTCGTGGAAGCGCTGGTCGCGCTGGGTCAAACCGGCATGAGCGTCGTCGAGCAGATGATGGAGGACTCCCGCTGGTTCGTCGTCCGAAACGGAGTGGCCGTCCTGGGTGAGGTGGGCGGGGACCGGGCCGTCGAGCTCATCACTACGTCGTTGGCCCATCCGCACCCGCGGGTGAGGCGCGAGGCGCTCCTGTCCCTTGCCCGGGTGGGTGGGGAGGATGCCGGCATGTTCGTGAGCGGAACGATCGAGGATTCGGATCCGGGCGTCCGCGCTGCCGCGGCGATGGCCGCGGGCGAGCTCAAGTTGGAGCGGACGGTGAAGCCGCTGCTCAACCTGGTCGAGGGGGAGAGTCAGGAAGAGGTCGTGATCGCCGCGCTGCGCGCGCTCGGCCAGATCGGGGATCCGGGTGCCGTCAACACCATTCAGAAGCGCGCCGTGCGGAGCTTGTTGTCGCGTCCGCCGACGAACGTGCGCATCGTCGCGTATCGAGCACTCCACAAGATCGGGACGCCGCATGCCAAGCGTCTTCTCGAGGCCGCCACGGACGACAAGGATCCCGAGGTGAAGGCGGCGGTTCGCGAGCTGATGGAGTCCCGAGACCAGGATCCCGTCCCGGAGAGCTCGTAGCGCATCGAAGGGCTCGGGCGACGAGGGTCACGCCGAGGCGACCCGCGCACCGGGGCGGTCTTCACACCAGAGCGGGCGTTCGTCACACCAGGGTCAGGATGCCCGACAGGGCGCGCAGGAATACCGCGCCTTCCTTGATCCCCTCGATCGGTCCGGGAAGGGGATCCCGCCGGGAGTGCCCGAACAGACGCGTGACCGTCGATCGTTGCAGGACTTCCGGGTTCAGCGCACGTCCGAGCCTCAAGCCTTCGGTGTAGGGAATGAGGTGGTCGCAGCGTCCGTGGAGGATGTGGACGGGCCGGGACACGTCTCCGAGGAACGGGCACGGATCGATCCCCGGATCCACGTGACGTCCGGCTGCGGAGAGCGCCGCGGCCATGTCGGCTGCTTCCCGGGCGGGCGGGTCATCGTCCGAGGGTGGGGCGAACAGATCGAAGAGGCGCCGAGCATCGGGCGACATCGGTCGGCGCAGATCTTCCTTCACCGGGTCGTAGCGCGGATCCCACGACATCAGGCCCTCGTCTCCGGCGAGCGCCGCGAGCTGCTGGAGCGCCTGTGCGACGCAACCGGCATCCTCGTACCCTGGGACGTGCGTGAGGTAGTTGGAGCCTACGACCCAGCGACCGTACGGGTCGGGACGAAGGTGATGGACTCGGCCGGCGTAATCGTGCTCCCCCGTGAAGGAGAAGCGGACCGTTCGCTCCAGGTCACAGTAGCCGCCGAACCCCACGACCCCCCCGAGGGCGTGACCGACCTCGGGGTCGGCTGCGACGGCGAGGGCCTGCGGCGCCCCGAAGGAGAAGCCGATCAGTCCGATCCCTTCGGCGGGGGTGCCCATCCGCTCGGCCAGGGCGCGTACCGTCGCCCTCACGGTCGGTAGGGTGACGTGTGGGGCGAGGCGGAGCTCACGCCACTCCGGAATCTCCGGAACCGCTACGACGCACCCCGTCGAAGCCAGCGCCCGCACGAAGCGCAGGAGCGTAGGATGGCTCCTTCCGGGACGGGTGATGCCGTGAAGAACGATCCAGGCGGGCGGAGACGAGCGCAGACGGTGCGGTGTGTGCAGAGTGACGGGGACGAGGGTATCTCCGCGGTCGATCTCGAGCTCCGTGATCGACACGCCCGCTCGGCCCGTGAGCCAGGATCCGAGATACCGTCCCACGCGGAAGGGTCCCGAAGGCATCGGTCAAAGGTATTCCATCGGTATACGCGGTTGCCAGGGACAGACTACGTAGCGGCGTGACGTTTCTACGTAGACGGGGTCGTCTTGCGCGCTCGGTCCGTTCGCCGGCATGATCCTGCGCCGCCCCGCCGGGGGCGATCCAATTCATCGACGCGGTGCGCTGGACGGCCCGAGAACGGAAAGCCGACCGAACACGCATGGAAAACGAGCGACGTCCGCCGTACGGCTCCGCCGCCCTGATGGGGCTCGCGGTGTTCATTCTCTACGTGGTGACGCTCGCGCCCTCGACGGCGTTCTGGGACACGAGCGAGTATATCGCCACCGCGCACATCGTCGGGATCCCCCATCCGCCGGGGAATCCGCTTTTCGTGATGCTCGCCCGCTCTTGGAGCCTCCTGCTCGCGCCTCTCGGCCTCTCCGTAGCGGTTCGCGTGAACCTCTTCGCGGCCGCCACCAGCGCGGTGGCCAGCGGCTTTCTCTTCCTGGTTGCGCATCGAATTCTGGTTCCACACCTGCGCGACACGGTGCGGGCCCAGGTGGGATCGGCGGTGGCGGTCCTGGTCGGAGCAACGGCGTTCACGGTGTGGAACCAGTCCACCGTGAACGAGAAGGTCTATACGGTCAGCGTGGCGGTCATCGCGGCGGTGACCTGGCTGGCGCTCCGTTGGCGCGACCGCCACGAAGCCACCGGGAGCGAGCGCTACCTGCTCGTGGCGCTCTTCCTGCTGGCGCTCGGCTCTACCAATCACATGATGTCGGTCCTGCCCCTGCCGGCGCTCGGCGTGCTGGTGATCCTCACGGACCTCCGCACCGTCCTGCGGCGGAGCTTTCTGGCCCGGGCCGTGCCGCTCGTGGTGCTCGGATTGTCGTTCAACTTCGTGCTCCCGGTTCGCGCTGCCCAGGATCCGGTCATCGACGAGGGGGATCCGACCTGTGCGTCGTTCGTGGGCGCCGCGGAGGCGATCTACACGGGGGGGCGGGCGGGGTGTCAGGCGCTTGCGGACAACCTGACGCGCAAGCAGTACCAGACGCCTCCGATCACCCAACGCAAGGCCCCGTTCGGCGCGCAGATGAAGAACTACTTCCAGTACTTCGACTGGCAGTGGGCAAGGGGGATCGACCCCTCGCCGCTGCCGGGCGGGGCGCGCACGCCGTTCACGCTTCTCTTCCTCGGGCTCGGGCTGGTCGGGCTGTGGCTGGCGTGGAAGACCGACAAGGTCGTGGCCGCCTACCTGCTGACCCTGATCCTCACGTTGAGCGTGGCCTTGGTCTTCTACCTGAACTTCCGGTACGGGTATTCGCTCGCTCCCGACCAGGCCGCGCACGAGGTCCGAGAGCGCGACTATTTCTTCATCGCGAGCTTCATCGTGTGGGGGTGGCTGGCCGGGGTGGGGCTGGCTTGGTCTTGGGGCGTTGTGGCGTCCCTGGTGGGCTCGGCTCGTCGCTATCTGGTGGCGGCGCCCGTGCTGCTTGTAGGCTTCATGCCCTTGGCGCTCAACTGGAGTTGGGCCTCGCGGGCGGGAGACTGGGCGGCCCACGACTGGGCGTACGACCTCTTGATGAGCGTGGAGCCTTACGGGGTGCTCTTCACCAATGGAGACAACGACACCTTCCCGCTCTGGTACCTCCAGGAGGTGGAGGGTATCCGCAAGGACGTGACGGTCATCGTGGTCCAGTACCTGTCGACGACATGGTATCCCCGGCAGCTCCAGCGGCTGACGAGTCCGGCTCGGCAGCGGCCCTTCGATGCCACGCAAGCCTCGGGCGTCTACGACCCGCATCCACCGGTTCCCGAGCACGCCATCCTGCGTGTCTCACCCGACTCGATAGACCGGATCCGGCCCGTGCGGCTCGGTCGCGACGTCACGCTCACGTTCCCCGACCTGGCCATCACCTATCCGAAGGGAACGGTGCTGGACCGGACCGACCAGCTCGTGCTTTCCATCATCCACGACACGGTGGGCGAGCGGCCGGTCTACTTCTCTTCGGTTGCCGGCGTGATGCGAGGGATGGGCCTCGATCGCTGGGCCGTTCGCCAGGGCCTCTCCGCGAAGCTCATGCTGCGGAGCCTGAAGGGGCCGCAGCCCACTGGCCTGATGCAGGGAAAGCCTCAGTACGGAGGGGAGTGGTTCGCGCTCGACCGTAGCCTCCATCTGTACCAAGATGTCTACCGGTACCGCTCGATCCGTGATCGGGCCATCTGGCAGGACCGGGCGACGCTCGGCATCCCCATGCAGTACTACGCGATGGCTCTGCAGCTCTCCGACGTGGCCGAGCAGGCGGGCCGGGATCCGGAGACCGTGCGTCGCCTCCGCGACGACGCGCTCGGCTTCCGGGAGGTGGGGATGGGTGGGCCGGATGGGGGCGGGGACGTAGAGCGGGCGGGAAGATAGAGCGGGTGGGAAGAGGGAGCGGTCGGGGAGAGGGAGCGGTCAGAGGCGCCGGAGCTCGCGCGGAGGCAGAGCGGGTCGTGCGTCAGAGCGAGCAGGACAGAGGCGCATGGGGCCGCAGAGCGAGCAGGATCGCAGAGCCGCAGATCGGGCAGGACCGCAGAGGCGCACAAGGGGTCAGATCGGGCAGGAGGAGCAGAGCGTCAGGTCGAGCTCGTAGGACGTCGAACCGGCAGCAGGGTGGGGGTCGGAGAGCGGGAGGGTGTGGTAGAGCGGGAGGTAAGGAAGTAAGGAAGTAAGGAAACAAGGAATCCTTACGCGAAAAAGTAGGGGCTCCCGCCGGCATCCCGCTCAACACCCGAGAAGGAGGGGCTTCCGCCGGCATCTCGCTCAACACCCGAGAAGAAGGGGGCTTCCGCGGGCATCTCGCTCAACCCGGTTCGAAGGTGTACTCCCGCACCCGCTCCACATCGAGCTCGTCCCGCTCGACGCCCACGATCAGGGAATCGTCCACCTGGTGCGGCGTGAAGCGATGGGGCAGGGCGATCGTGGCCTCGATCCGCCCGTCCGTGCCGATGATCCACCACAGCGTCGGCCCGGTCTCGTACTCGGGCTGGTAGCGCTCGACCCACACCCGGTTTCGGGCGTCGACGAGGATCGCGGAGAACACGGGGATCGAGTCCGGGAGCGTCTCCCCGGCGAACGAGGAGCGCACGGCAGCCTCGTTCCCCGGCGACGCCTCGGCGACTCGATGCCGCAGGATGCGCGCGCGCACGGCATCGTCCACGGGACGCTTCCCGTCCTCGAACCGGACGATCCTGACCAGCCGTGCTCCTTCGAAGATCCGGATCTCGCCGAGATCGCTCGTGCCGACCGCCACGCGCCCCCGAGCCCCGACGAACGTATTTCCTCCCAGCGTGGCTGAGTTGATCGAGATGGCCGACGGGGACGCCTCGATCCGGCGCGTCTCACCGTCGAAGGTGCCGAGGGGCGCATTGCGGCCCGTCGAGGGCGAGAACAACGTCATCTCGATGCGCGGTCGCAGGTAGGTCGATCCGGAACGGCCGAGGTCCAACGCGGGCGTCCGGGCGAACGCCAGCACGAGGGCACCGCTCGAGGTGGCGCCCTTGGCGAGGGGCGCAACGTACCCGTCACCGAGCGTGGGAAGCGTGACGGTGTGGCCGAACCGACCGTCACGGTCGAACACGTTCAGCCGCATCCTGACGAAGCGGTCGAAGCCTGCGATCGAGTCCCCGGCCATGCGGACAAGACCGCCCAGGGAGCTGAACTCGCCCGGACCCTCCCCCCGCCCGCCGAACGTGGCCAGATGCGCGCCGCGCGCCGAGAACGAGCGGATCTCATCCGAGCCCATGTCCGCCACGTACACCGTGCCGTCGGGCAGGCGCACCACCCCCTGGATCCGATCGAAGGTCTCCGCGGGCTCGCCGCTCTCCGCCCCGATGGATAGGACGGGTTCCGCGCGCAGGCGGAGCGAGGGTGATTCCGGGACGCTCCGAACCTCGACGATCCGGATGCCGGCGCTGTCGCGCTGGGCGTACGTCGTAGCCGGCTCGCCCCCGTGGCAGGCGGGCGCCGTCAGGACGCAGGCGGCCGCCAGGAGCCGAAGCGGGCGGGCCCACCTTCGTTCCCTCGCCGTCGTCCCCAGCGGTCCCCCGCGCGCGCCCGCCCCGGCTCCGCTCACTCCCTCGTCCGCATCCGCGCCCGCCGCTACGCGGCTACCACTTCTCTCCGTCATCCGTGCCTGCCTACCCCGGCCTCCGCTACGTTCCTCGGTCATCCGCACCCTTTTTCGTCACGATGCTGATCGCCCCGTGCGCGCCGCGCGCGCCGTAGCGCTCGACCGCCTTGGCGCCCTTGTAGACGGAGATGCTCTCGATCGTATTCGGGTCGATCTCCGAGAGGTTGGTGGGTGCGCCGTCGATCAGCACCAGCGGCTGAACCGAGTCGGGAAGAGGGGTGCCGGGGCGGATCTTGATGACGCCGTAGATCCTTGCGTCCGGCTCCACCGTGTCGGCCCCCGACAGAAGTACCCCCGCGGCTTCCGCGGACGTCGACTCCGCCCGCTTCAAGAGGGTCTCGGCCCGCTCGGCCGCCGCCGCGCTCGCCTTCGTGGTCGCCTGCTCCCTTACGGCCACATCCCCCCGCCCGACGTTCGTCGGGGCAGGTGCGTCGCACGCCAGCGCCACCAGAAGCATGGCCGCGAGCATCGCTCCGGCCGTCCCCCACGGATTTCCTCGTCTCACACCGTTCACGATCATCGTCAGCCTCCTTTCGAGGAGTGTGGGAGATTTCGAGAGCGCGGCCACGGGGAAGGGAAGACCCAACCTCCGGGCACCCACGTCCAGCAAGAGCGAGCCGTAGGCCAAGCGAGACACACCCCGCCGCAGCACGCGCGCGTCGCAGTCCACCTCGGCCGCGGCGCGCAGCCGTCGCACCTGCCACCAGAGGGCGACGTTCCAAGGCATGGTGGCGAGGAGCGCCGCACCCGCCAGGAAGAGTCGACCGTCTCCGGCCATGCGGTGCTCGTCTTCGTGGGCCCACGCCATGGCGAGGCGCTCCGGGCCGAGGGCGAGAGCCCACCGGGGCACGACCACGCGTGGGGAGCGCACGCCGATGAGGGCGGGGCCGAAGTCGGGTGAGACGAGCGCGTCGCCGGATCCGACCCGGGCCAGGGGCCATTGGCTCGCGCGCCGCTGCAGACGGAAATGGCCGACGACCAGCGTCAACAAGAACGCGGCGCTCGCCACGCACCAGGCGCCGAGGAGCCATGGGTCGGCCCGCTCGATCAGACCGGGCGAGGAGCTCGCGACGGCTCTGAGCCCGGCGAGGAGGTCCGCGGGAACCACACCGAGCGCCCCGCTCGCCATCGACGCGCCGTCGGAGCCGGCCACCGCAGGTCGGAGCAAAGTCCAGGCGGCAAGCGCTACCGAGCCGACCACGGCGCCGACCCACGCGATGCGGCCGGGGCGTCCGCTCGCCCGCAACACGCGCTCCACCGCGACCGCCGAGGCTCCGAGCATTCCGGTCACGAGCGTCGCCCAGGCCATCCAGGCGGCCATCATCGGTCCTCCTCGTGGCCAGCCGCGTCTTCGCCGCCCGCCGACCGTTCCTCGGCCTCTTCGCGCTCGGCGTGGTCGAGGAGCGCCTTCATGCGGGCGACCTCCTCCGGCTCGAGACGGCGATCCGACACGAGGTGCGCCAGCGCGAGCTCCGCCGACCCCTGAAAGATCTTCTCCACGATGCGACGCAGTGCCTGGCTCCCGGCTTCGTCGGGCTGGACGAGCGGGTGGTAGCGGTAGGCCCGTCCTTCGCGCTCGTGGCCCACCATCCCCTTCTCTTCTAGGATCTGGAGCATCTTCAGCACGCCCGTGTAGCCGAGGTCGGCGCTCAGGGCTTCGCGCACCTCCGCCACCGTACCGGAGCCCCTCCGCCACAGGACGCTCATGATGTCGAGCTCGCGCTCCGTGAAGACGGCTTCGTCGGTCATGGGTCCGTCCGTTTCCGAGACATGCTGCAACTCCGATATGCTGCCGCTCCGAGAGGTATTACGAAAATCTTCGTAGAATATAGTGAAGACCTGCAAGGGTGTCTACGACGAGTTTCGTAGGAGGCCTGCGGAACGCCGCGCTGGGGCCCGCCGGGTCGACCGCGACGGGCGGCCGGCAGGAACCCCACCCACCGCGCCGGGGTGCAATGCCGGATGACGCTTCCGGACCTCTCCCCTAACGAGCTGCAGCGCTACGCGCGTCACCTGGCGCTTCCCCAGGTCGGTGTCGAGGGCCAGCGCCGCCTCAAGGCGGCTCGGGTGCTGTGCGTCGGCGCCGGCGGTCTGGGCTCGCCGTTGGCGCTCTACCTCGCCGCGGCGGGCGTCGGCACGCTGGGCGTGGTGGACTTCGACGTGGTGGACGCCACCAACCTCCAGCGGCAGATCCTGCACGGGACGAAGGATCTCGGCCGCTCGAAGCTCGACAGCGCCGCCGACCGCCTGCACGACGTGAACCCCCACGTCGAGGTCGTGCGCCACCGGGCTCGTCTCAGCAGCGAGAATGCCCTGGACATCCTGGCCGACTACGACATCGTGGTCGACGGCACCGACAACTTCCCCACGCGCTACCTGGTCAACGACGCGTGCGTTCTCCTCGGCAAGCCCAACGTCTACGGAAGCGTCTTCCGCTGGGAGGGGCAGGTCTCGGTCTTCGGCACGAAGGGGGGCCCCTGCTATCGCTGCCTCTTCCGCGAGCCGCCGCCGCCCGGCCTCGTACCGAACTGCGCGGAGGGTGGCGTGCTTGGGGTGCTCCCCGGCATCATCGGCTCGCTCCAGGCCATGGAGACCATCAAGCTGATCCTGGGGCTCGGCGACACGCTGGCCGGCCGGCTCCTGATCTTCGACGCCCTGGAGATGTCGTGGCGGGAAGTGCGGCTGAGCCGCAACCCGGAGTGTCCGGTGTGCGGCGATCATCCCACCCAGGCCGAGCTCATCGACTACGAGCTGTTCTGCGGCGTGGGACCCGACGGATCGCCGCTGGGGTCCGATGGCGCGGGGCCGCCGGTTCCCGAGCTCGACGCCGTGGAGGTGGCCACACGCCTTTCCTCGGACGAGCCTCCCTTCCTGCTCGACGTGCGCGAGCCGTGGGAGTGGACGGTGGGCAGCCTGGAGGAGCGCGGGGCCCGTCTGATTCCTCTCGGCGAGCTGCCGGACCGCATGAGCGAAGTTCCCAAGGATCGGCCGGTCGTCGTCTACTGCAGGATGGGCGAACGCAGCCGAACGGCGGCACGGAAGCTCCTCTCGGAGGGCTGGACCTCCGTCTACAACCTGCAGGGCGGGATCATCGCCTGGGCACGAGAGGTCGATCCCGGCTTCCCGGTGGTCTGAGGAGGGGGAGGCATGTCCAGGACGACGCGCACGGAGGAGCTGCGCCCTGCCGGTTCCCCTCGGGCGCGTGCTTACGTGCCCTTCCGAAGGGCCGTACGTCCGAGCCTCCCCACGCCCGCGGAGTGAGCGGGGCGGGACGGCCCCAGCAGATGGAGCGGGGCCCATGGGCACGGGGGACGGCGCGTCGAAGACGGGCGGACCGAGTGGAACGTAGGCTGAAGGGCCCGTATACTTGGTCCCGACCTGAGGGGCCGACCGGCCTCTCGCTTTCCCTCGCCCACGTCTCTCATGCCACGCACATCTCCCGGGTCGCGCCCTCGTGCTGAGGTCGATCTCCCTTTCCGCTCGGTGGTAGCGGACTCCATCGACGCGACGGGCGGGTGAGCGTCCGGCGGTCGGTCCTGGGGGCCGTTCGGGCCTGGGTCGCCCAGGTGGGGCTCTCCGCGGCACGGCATGCGTGCTCAGCCGCCTGGCCGGCGCTGGCGCTGGCTTGCCTGACGCTCTTCGTGGCTCCGAGCCCAGCTTCCGCGCAGGAGACCTGCCCCCGTGCCTCCGGGGCCGAGGCGCAGGCGGGCTGGAGCGCCTACCGCGACCGCGACACGGCGCAGGCCCGCACCCACTTCGAGGCCGCCCTGCGGCGCTGTCCGAACGACATGTACGCGCGTACCGGATTGGGATACGTGACGCTGCGCGCCGGCGACGACGTGCGGGCACAGGCGCTCTTCGAGAGGGTCGTGGCGGCCGAGCCGGACAACGTGGACGCGCTCGTCGGCCTCGGGATCGTGGCGTGGCGGGAGGGAAGGCTCGACGACGTGCAGCGACGCTTCGGCCGCGTGCAGGAGCTGGCGCCCGACAATCCGACCGCCCGCGACTATCTCGCCCGCTTGCCGGAGGGACTGGGCCCGGCGCCTGAGCGGCCGCCGCTCCAGCTCCCGGACACGCTGGTCTATCCGGCCCGCGTCGATGGCGATCGCTTCGAGGTCCGCACGCCGCGGGGCTGGCAGCCGTTCTACATCAAGGGTGTGAACCTGGGGGCGGCGCTCCCGGGCAGGTTCGCAAGCCAGTTCCCCGATTCGGCCACCTACGCGCTTTGGATCCGGCGCATGGCGGACATGAACGCCAACGTGGTGCGCGTCTATACGATCCACCCCCCGCAGTTCTACGAGGCGCTCGCCGACTGGAACGCCCATCATCCCGACCGTCTCCTCTGGCTGATCCACGGGGTCTGGACCGAGCTTCCGACCGACCACGACTTCTCGGGCACCGCCTACCAGAAGCAGTTCTTCGATGAGATGCACCGGGTGGTCGACGTCATCCACGGCCGTGCGGACCTCCGGCCCCGACCGGGCCACGCCGCGGGCCACTATCTGGCGGACGTGTCGCCGTGGACCCTCGCGTACATCATCGGACGGGAGTGGGAGCCGGCCTCGGTGCTCGCGTTCGACTCGCTGCACGCGGGGGATTCAGGCTACCAGGGTCGCTACCTGACGGTGACGGGCGGCAACCCCATGGACGCCTGGCTGGGTCGGGCATGCGGCGAGATCGTCTCGTACGAGACCTCGAAGTACCGCTCCCAGAGGCCGGTCGCCTACACCAACTGGCCCACCCTGGACCCCCTCGAGCATCCCACCGAGACGAGCGTCGACGAGGAGATGGCGATCCGGCGGGCCCGAGGGGAGCATCCGGACGTGCGGCCCAGGGAGTACGACAACGACGCGGTCGGGCTCGACGCCTCGCTCGTGCGCGCGACCGCGGCCTTTCCCGCCGGCTACTTCGCGTCGTATCACGCCTACCCGTACTACCCGGACTTCATGGTCATGCAGAAGGACTATCTGCAGGCCGCGTCGCCGCTCGGACCGTCCAACTACTTCGGCTACCTGAAAGACCTCGAGAAGCATCTGGCGGGCATGCCGGTGGTGATCTCGGAGTACGGGGTGCCGGCCTCGCTCGGCGCCGCGCACCTGCAGCCCCAGGGATGGCATCACGGTGGGCACGGCGAGGGGGGCATGGCCTCCATCGACGCCCGGCTCACCCATGAGATCGCGGACGCGGGGATGGCGGGTGGGGTGGTCTTCTCGTGGATCGACGAGTGGTTCAAGAAGAACTGGGTCACGATCGACTTCGAGCTCCCTGCCGACCGCAACCGGCTCTGGCTCAACCGTATGGATGCCGAGCAGCAGTACGGGATGTGGGCGATGGAGGCCCGGCCGCCCCTTCCGGGCGCTCGGCTGTCCCAGCGGCTGACCGCCTGGAGCCGCCTCCCGGCCGTTGCGGATGGCGACGGCCTGACGCTTCGGGCCGCGACGGACGCGTCCTATCTGTGGCTCTTCCTGCGGGCCCGTGGGCGCACGCTCGACGACACGCTCTTCGTGGGCTTCGACATGGTGCGCCCCGGGGCGGGCGACTTCCGCTGGCCCGGCGCGTCCGGGCCCCGTCTGCCCGAAGGGGTCGAGGTCGTGCTGCGAGCTACGCGCGACGAGGTGCGCCTGCTCGTCGACTCCGCCTCCGACCCGTTCCGGGAGGTGCAGGTGGGGCAGGGGGGAAGAGGTCTGGAGGGCGAGACCTACCCGGTCGGGGAGCCTCCGGCCGGCCTCTTCCGGGACCGGGTGGAGATGCGCTACAACCTGCCGTACTACACCGTGCCGAACGACGCCGGCCGCTACGATTCCATGCGCGTCGTGGTGAACCGGCGCCGCTTCTCGCGGGACTCCACCGAGTATCTCGCGGTCGGATACGATCGCGGCGTCCTGCCGGAGGGCGCGGAGCCCGACGGCTTCTGGGAGCGGGCGGAAGGCGGGAGCGTGCTCGAGGTGCGCGTGCCCTGGGCACTGCTCGGCGTGACCGATCCGAGCAGCCGGAGCGTTCTCCAGGGGCCGGGCGACAACACCTCGAGGGCCGAGCGGGGGCCGGACGGGCGCTGGCATCTGAAGCCGGGCGTCCGTTCGTGGCCCGACTCCCTCACGGGCGAGCTGGGCTCGGTCCAGGTGGAAGACATCGGCCTCGTGGCCGGGGTGCATCGCTCCGACGGTGCTTGGCAGGGAGGAGACTCCGCCACGGCGGGCCGCTTCACCTGGCCGACCTGGAACGAGCCCGAGTGGGTGGAGCGACGCCGCCCGGTCGAGGACTCGCTGCGCCGGACCTTCGCCTCGCTCGATCCGTATGGCGTGGCGACGACGGACACGATCGCCCGTCGCGCCGGCATCCCGAAGCCGGCGGCTCCGCGTGTCGACTCCGCGGACCTCGCGTGGCGGGCGGGCGATCAGAACCGCGCGCTCGCGCTCTACGAGGCCCGCCTGAAGACCGATCCCACGAACGGCACGGCGCTGCACCGGGTGGCGTTGATCCATGCCTGGAACGAGGACTACGACGGCGCGCTCGAGCTCCTGGGTCGCCTCATCGAGCTCCAGCCGAACAACCTGGACGCCCAGGTGGACCATGCTCGCGTACGCGCCTGGAGTGGGGACATCTCCGGGGCGCTCGACGAGCTCGACGCCCTTCTGGCGCACCATCCGGACGAGCCCGGCGCGCTCGAAGCACGCGCGCTGTTCGAGGCTTGGGCCGGCAACTACGAGGCCTCGCTCTCCGGATACGACCAGCTCCTGGCGATCGCCCCCGACAACGCGGCGGCCCGTCGCGAGCAGGCGCAGGTCCTGTCGTGGGCGTCCCGGTACAACGCCTCGCGAGCGGCCTACGATTCCCTCCTGGCGGAGAATCCGGGTGACGTGGACGCGCGCCTCGGGCTGGCCAGGGTGCTCAGCTTCGCGAACGACCTGGACGGCGCCATCGCCCAGTATCGCAAGGTCCTCGACGACCATCCCGGCCAGGCGGACGCGGTGAGGGGCCTGGGCCGCGTGCTGGGCTGGAAGGGTGACCTGGTGGAGGCCGAACGGGTGCTGCGCCGCGCGGTGGCCGCCGATCCGCGGGACGTGGCCACCCTCGTCGTCCTCGCTCAGAACCTGCAGTGGCAGGGGCGCAACGCCGCCGCTCTGGACGTGCTCGAGGATGCACGGCGCCTCGCGCCGAACGACGGCGACGTCCGCGAGCAGCTCCGCGCGGTTCGGACCGTCCTGGCTCCCCAGACACGCCCCCGCATCGTGGTCGAGGACGACTCGGAGGGCAATCACATGGCCACGCGCACGCTGGTGGGCGAGTGGCACCCGCGGCCCCGGCTCGATCTGCAGGCCGACGTCTATCAGCGGGGTCTGGAGCAGAATGCCTTGCGGCGCTCGGTCTGGGGCCTGACGGTGACCGGACGATGGGTGTTCGAGCCGGGCTGGACGGTGACGGGCGACCTCGGGGGGAGCCACGGGGATGGGGCGGCCCGAAGCTCGTTCACCTCGCTCGGCATGGGGCTGTCCACGCCCGGGCGCTATCCGTGGGCCGGCACGATCACGTACCAGTCCCACGCCCTCGACGCGACCGCGCTGCAGGTCGAACGCGGTGTGCGAATGGGCCAGCTCGACCTGCACGGGCGCTGGACTCCGGCGCCCGGATGGCGCGTGGACGCGTCCGTCGGCCGGGCCGTTCTGCACGGCACGGAGCGGAACCAGCGCGGGAGCGGCTCGCTCTCGGCCTCCAAGCGCCTCACGCACGGGTTCACGGTGGGCGTGGGGGCGCGCGCGTTCGGCTACCAGAAGGACCTCGTCGACGGCTACTTCGACCCGGAGTTCTACGGCATCGCGGAGCTGACGGGCCGGTGGCTCTACGAGCCCGGACACTGGAGTCTCCTCCTGGAGTCCGCGCCCGGCATGCAGAAGGTCTCGAACACGGGCAGCCCGAAGGGAGCCTGGCGGGTCTCGGCTCGCGCCGCGTACCGCTTCGCGCCCGGCCGCGAGGTCTCCCTGTCCGGAGGCTACTCGTCCACGGGCCTGCAGAGCTTCTCGACCGGAGCCTCGGATTACCACTACACGGCCGTGATCCTCGGCGCGAGCTGGGTGTTCTGAGGCGCGTCCCCTGCGGATCGTCCTTGCGAGCCACGCTCGAAGCGCGAAAGAAAATGCTTGCTTCGGGTCATCGGGGGGGTACAACGTGGAAACATATGTAGTGCACACGTACTCCAACGTGAGAGGCTTCCGCAATGCGACGTACTTCGTCTCGTGCAGCGCTCGTGGCGCTGGCCGCCGC
>CAZVYM010000052.1:23927-26659 GCA_964630935.1 uncultured Gemmatimonadaceae bacterium
AGCGCGATCCTGTCCCTCGGCGGCGTCGGCGTTTCTCCGTACCTGATCGCCGGCCTCGGAGAGTACCATCAGACCGCCAATCTCGCCTTGGGGGTCATCTCGGGCTCGGCGAGCTCGAACGACCTCGGCTACCACATCGGCCTCGGCCTGAAGACGGGCCTGGCAGGGTTCGGTGGGTTCGTGGAGGCCCGTTTCGTGGACATCGCCACGAGCGGCAGCCATACCCGCTACTTCCCCATCTCCGTGGGTCTGAGCTTTTGACGGCTCGCCTCGGATGAGGAAAGAGGGGGACGCCGCGATCGTTTCCGCGCGGTGTCCCCCTCTTTCACCCGACTCGATCCCGATCCGTTCGGAGGGCCATCGTGCGCCGATCCGGGCGGCGCCGACACGAATCTCCGCTGCGGAGCACTAGAAGGCCGCCAACTCCACGATCGCCTTCAGCACGTCGGCGGTCTGCGGCAGGATCGCCTCTTCGAGGCTGGGCGCGTACGCGACCCAGGTGTCCAGCGACGCGACGCGGCGCACCGGGCCGTCGAGCCACGCGAACAGCTCGTCCGCGATGCGGGCGGCGATCTCGGAGCCGACGCCCCACGAGAGGCTGTCCTCGTGGGCGACGATCACCTTGCCGGTCTTCTTCACCGACGCGGCGATCCGCTCCATGTCGAACGGCTGCACCGTACGCAGGTCGATGACCTCCGTTTCGATCCCGTGCTGCTCGGAGGCCAGCTTCGCGGCGTCCATCGTCCGCTTCACCAGCGCCCCCAGCGTGACGACCGTGAGGTCCGAGCCCTCCCGCACGACCTTGGCCTTGCCGAACGGGATCATGAAGTCCGGGCCCGGGTCGCGGCCCTTGTTGTAGACCTGCCGGTAGAGGTGCTTGTGCTCCAGGAAGAGCACCGGATCGCCACAACGGATGGCCGTCCTCAGGAGCCCGTTCGCGTCTTCGGCCGTGGAGGGCAGAGCGATGCGCAGGCCCGGGCAGTGGGCGAAGAGGGTCTCGCCCGTCTGCGAGTGGTAGATGGCGCCGCCCTTCAGGTATCCGCCGTACGTCGTGCGGACCACCACCGGTGCCGAGAACGCTCCGTTCGAGCGATACCGGAAGGTCGCGAGCTCGTTGCGGAGCTGCATCATGGCGGTCCAGATGTAGTCGAAGAACTGGATCTCCACGACCGGCTTCAGGCCACGCGCGGCCATCCCGATGGCTCGCCCGACGATGTTGGCCTCCGCCAGGGGTGAGTTGTAGACCCGGTCGCTCCCGAACCGCTGCTGCAGCCCGTGGGTCACCTTGAAGACGCCGCCCTTGCCCTTGACCTCGCTCAGCACCTCCTCGCGCGACGCGTCGGCGACGTCCTCGCCGAAGATCACGATGCGGGGATCCCGCTCCATCTCGTCGCGCAGGCAGGCGTTGAGGAGATCCACCATCGTGAGCGGTCGCTCGTCGGCGTAGACCGGTCGGTCCTCGGTGTCGAAGGCGGAGGTGGTGGGATCGGCGTCCGGGTCCTCGGCGTACAGGTGGCGAAGCGCGGTGTCCGGTGAGGGCTGCGGATGCTCGAGCGCCGCGTCGGCGGCCTTCGCCACCGTCTCCTTGACCTGGTTCTCGATCTCCTGGAGCTCTTCCTCCGTGGCGATCTGCTCGTCCAGCAGCAGCTGGCGGGCGCGCCGGATCGGGTCGCGCAGCTCCTGGGCCTCCCGCTCCGCGCTCGGACGGTAGAGACGCTCGTCGTCCGACATCGAGTGTGAGTAGGGGCGCGTGGTGTGCGCGTGGATCAGCGCCGGACCCTTGCGGGCCCGTGCGTACGCCACGGCCTCACCGCTCGCCCGGTAGCTGTCGACGAGGTCGGTGCCGTCGCACTCCACGATGTGCAGACCGGGAAAGCCGGACACCAGCTTCGAGATGCTCCCGCCCGCCGTCTGTACCTCGATCGGCACGGAGATGGCGTACCCGTTGTCCTCGACCACGAAGACCACGGGAAGGGCGAGGGTGCACGCGGTGTTCATGGCCTCCCAGAACTCGCCCTCCGAGGTGGTGCCGTCGCCCGACGTCACGACGATGACCTCGTCCTCCTCGAAGCGGTCGATGAGCTCCCGGAGCTCGTGGGACCTGCTGATTCTGAGGCCGCCCTCGGCGGTGCCGACCGCTTGGAGGAACTGCGTTCCCGTGGGCGAGGAGCCGGTGACGATGTTCGCGTTCCGGTCCCCATAGTGCGCGGGCATCTGGCGGCCGCCCGAAGCGTGATCGTCCTCGGCGGCCACGGACTGGAGCAGCACGTCGAGAGGCGTCTGCCCAAGTCCGAGCGCGAAGGCGCGGTCGCGGTAGTAGAAGTAGAACCAGTCGTGCCCGGGCTTGCAGTGCGCGGCCACGGCCACGCCGATCGCCTCGTGGCCCGCACCGGAGATCTGGAAGAAGACCTTGTTCTGGCGCTTGAGGCTGATCTCACGGTCGTCCAGGCGCCTGGACATGACCATGGTCTCGTAGAACTCGAGCAGCTGGTCGGCCGAAACGTCGCCGAGGGCGGGGTTTCCCGGGATGGATCGCTCTTTCGTCGCCATGAATCTCCGTGGGCAGCAAATCGGGACGAGAGGTCCAAAGATAGTCGAAAGTTCGGGGAGGGGGCCAGCTTCGGGGTGGTGGGGCGGGGCAGGCGGCGGGCGGCTGGGCGGGGGGGGGGGGGGGGGGGGGGGGGGGGGGGGGCGGCACGGGGGGTGGGGGGGCGGGGGGGGGGGCCCCGGCG